>JAHINX010000029.1 GCA_018895765.1 Patescibacteria group bacterium | reverse complement strand
TTGGGAGTTTGGACAGCTTTTATTGATGGGCGGGGGAGAGAGGTAGGATTAAAATTATTTTTCGATAAAGAACTAAGGGGAGAAATAATTAAAAAATTAGATGATGGTATTTGGGAGATAAGATTTAATAAAAGCGGGAAAAAACTGGATGAGTTTATTTTCAAATTAGGCCAGATGCCTCTTCCTCCGTATATCAGACAAGAAAAATATAAAAAAGAAAATAAAGATTGGTATCAGACGGTATATGCAAAACATCTCGGTTCTGTTGCCGCGCCAACGGCAGGGCTTCATTTTACAAAACGTTTATTGCAGAAATTAAAAAAGAAAGGTGTGCAAATAGAGTATATTACTCTTCATGTAGGAATGGGTACTTTTTTGCCTGTAAAAATGGAAAATATTTTGAAGCACAAAATGCACAGTGAACTTGCAGACATAGATAAAAAAACCGCAGAAAGATTAAATAAGGCAAAAAAAGAAGGAAGAAAAATTATAGCAGTCGGGACAACAACGGCACGGACATTAGAAGCGTTTGCCAAGTCATATGGCGTGTCACACGGCAGTAAGGATGTAAATATTTTTATTTATCCTCCGTATAAATTTAAATTTATAGATGCGTTAATAACAAATTTCCATCTTCCAAAATCAACTTTACTTATGATGGTTTCTGCATTTCTTTCAGAGGGGGATAGCAAGGGAATAAAAATCGCCAAAATTTTATATCAAGAAGCGATAAAAAAGAAATATGCTTTTTATTCTTATGGCGATGCTATGATGATAACACAGATAACACAGAAAAGACTAACACAGATAACACAGAAAAGATTAACACAGAAAACACAACACAGATAGTACGGATAACATGAAAACATGAAAATAAAAAGAGCGAGCGCGAGCTCGCTTTTAAAATCTATATACAATGAAAGTTCCTCCAAAAAATAATATCAAATAAAGAGTGAGGCATGCGGTTGCATATTTTTCAGAATTTACTTTTTTATAATGCGCCACTGCAGTAAGAGATGTAAATACTAACAAAGTTCCAAATTTTAAAATAAAGAACCATGTCCAACCATATGAGATGAGTCGTTTCGCTATTGGGTTTACTTCTATGCCCGAATGCTTAGTTAAGATAAAGAAAGTAATAAAACTGTCACAAATAACTATAAAAGCAAGCAGTAGTATTTGCCAAAGAGGGAATTTGTATTTTATAGTTTCTTTTAAAATACGCATTCGCAGGCAACCCTGTCTTCAATAGATACGACATTGATTTTGTATGTTTCCACTTTACCATCGGCCCGTATAAACTTTATATCCGGAATATGCTTTTTATTGCACCGTTCTTTGCACATTTTTGCCCTTTTCATGTCATCAGTATTTTGAAGATTCATCATCGGCATAGCACAACTTGGAATGATAAAGAGCATAAAGCACAAAATTTTCTTCATTGCCTCTCCTCCTTTGTAAATAGCTTATCAGTTGCAAGTTATTATTGCAAATACTTTTATGGTATAATTATATTGTATTTAAATATAGGGGGGCTTATATTAATATAGATAATGAAAGAAAAGACGAATAAGCCAAATGTCTTAGCGATAAAGATAGACGGTACGTCTTATCCTTCCTGTCATACTTTGGACCTAAGGCAAAAGAAACAAGAAAAAAGCGCAAAAAGCAATGCGCCAGTTTTGAATATTGCAAAAACCAGGAGGAATAGAAGTGTCATAAAAGAACTTTTGCTTTTTTCTTTAATAAAGGCGATATTATTTTTACCGCTTAAGCTATTGAAGTTTTTTAAGAAATTGTTTTTCAAAATCGTAGAAAAAGTACTTTCTGGCTTATCTTATTTGCGGATTGAGGTTTTCGGAAAAATATTTATTAAAAAAATACAACAGCGTGAATTTGTAAAATTGAATTTTAATCCTCCGCAATATTGGCAAAAGGGAATTTTAGCTTTTGCAACGCTTGCTTTTTTATTTGTTATTCCAATCAAGGTTTTTAGTTCTTTTGAAGAATTGCAGGGAGATAAAGATATGGTTATCCAATATGGGCTTTCGGCATACGAAAGCCTGAAAAATAGTGATTTTGCCTCAGCAAGCATTAGTTTTTCTTCCGCTAAAAAAACCATTGATGATTTGGGGCTTGCTTTTAAGTATTTAGCCACTGCTATTCCTGGAGTAGGAGACAAGCTTGCTTTTGGCAACGCTCTTCTTTTGGTCGGAGAAAATTTTTCAGATGCAGCTTCTCTGCTTCAGAATGCTGTGGAATATTTTGATAATGACGTTGTAATGGTTGAAAAAATAAAATATCTGCAATCAAAAGTTGCCACGGCTACTCCGCATTTATTGGTTGCTAATAAAATTTTGGAAAATCTTGATAATGATTATTCAATTTTGCCGATTGATATAAATCCGTTAAAGAAAATTCTTATCGGGGGGACAAAAGCTCTTTTGGTTTTTCAGGATTTTTCCAATACTCTTTTGGATATTTTGGGTGATAAAAGCTTTAAACGCTATTTGGTTGTATTTCAAAATAATAATGAAATACGGCCAACAGGAGGATTTATCGGTTCCTTTGCAATTATAGATATAGACCAGGGTGAAATAAAAAAAATAGAGATACCCGGAGGCGGTTCGTATGATATTCAAGGACAGCTACGCGAGCTAGTTATCTCTCCAGAGCCCTTTCATCTTATAAACTCCGCATGGCAATTTCAGGATTCTAATTGGTTTCCGGATTTTCCGGCATCAGCCAGAAAAATGATGTGGTTTTATGAAAAAAGCGGAGGATCGTCAGTTGACGGTGTTGTTGCCATAAATGCTTCTTTAATGGAAGAGCTCCTTGGTGTTATTGGGCCCGTAGAGATGCCGGAGTATGGTAAAACAATGACAGCGGAAAACTTTGTTGATGAGACACAGCAATTAGTTGAATTTGAATATGACAAAGAAGAAAATAAGCCAAAACAAGTAATAGCCGATATGGCTCCAAAAGTATTGGAAAATCTTTTAAGTATGGACGCTGGTCAGCTTTCTTTGTTTTCAGAAGTTATGCATAAAGCAATATTAGATAAAGATGTTATGGTTTATTCAAAGAATGTAGATACTGAAGAAAAGCTTGAAAGCTTTGGATTATCCGGAAAGTTGCGCGACATCTCCGATTACACGGATTATTTAATGGTGATAGACACTAATATTGCCGGACAGAAAACCGATGGAAAAATCGAAAAAGAAATTACGCATATTTCGGAAATACAAGATGATGGTAGTATTGTGGATACGGTTAAAATCGTGAGGCGTCATACGGGAGTAAAGGGTGCGGTTTTCAGTGGAGTAAGAAATGTAAACTATCTTCGTTTGTATGTTCCATTAGGGAGTACTCTTTTGTCTGCCGAGGGGTTTAAGGCTCCGCCTGCCGAGCTTTTCGAAAGTCCTATCGACGGTTATGTTCCGGACAAGGATTTGCAGGAAATTCAAGGCGTAGTTTATGTTGATCCGGAAACCGGAACCAGAATAAATAATGAATTTGGCAGAACGGTTTTTGGCAATTGGATTATGGTGGATCCGGGGCAGGAGGTCACTCTTACGCTAAAATACCAGCTTCCGAATAAAATTATAAATCAACCGGTAAGCAGTTATATGGATTCTATAAAGCAATCATTAAATTTGAATAATAATTTTTTTGGATATAAAATGCTTATAGAAAAACAGTCGGGTGCGAAGAATACATTTTTCAAAAGTTATGTAACGGCAAAAAATAAAAACATTTTGGCCAGTATTGGCGATGGGGTTGCTATGAAGCAAGATGGCTGGTATTATGAAGCAGAGCTTAGCAGTGACAAATACTACGGAGTAGTGCTGGGAGAAAAACAATAAACAACTAAAAATATTTCGTTATGCTCGGGAAAAAACAACAAAAAGTAACAAATAAAGAAATCAATTCAACCTTAAAAAATATTTATAGCGACGAAAAAGGGAAAATGATTGATATGAAAGTAAAAAAAATGCAGATAAGAAAAGGCGCCGGCTGGCGTAAAATGCTAGTTGGCCTAATTGTTTTTTTTGCTCTTATTTTTGCAGTATCCTGGATGGGAGTTTTTGTTTTTAGTAAATTTGGAGCTGAGAGCGCGGATAATCTTGAGTTGGACATTGCGGGAAGCAAAAAAGTGACTGCCGGCGAGTTTGTGGAGTACACATTGAAATACAAAAATAAAGAAGATTTTCCATTGGCAAGTTCGGAGATTGCGCTTTATCTTCCCAAGAGTTTTATCTTGGAGGAAGCAACACCGGTTTTGGATGATAAAAATAAATTAAAAATCGGTACTCTGAAATCGGGAGAAGGTGGCTCAATAAAGTTTAAGGGAAAATTTTTTGCTATTGAGGGATCTAAAGAAGTTATTCAGGCGGTTTTGACTTATAAACCGTCTAATTTTAATTCTAACTTTCAAAAAGTTTATAATTTAGAAGTAGAGATTAATGGTTCTGTTTTTGATGGTTCTTTGGAGGGTCCGGACGTTTCTGTCGTAGGTGATGATATCTCATACAGTATGACATATAAGAATAAATCAGGAGAAGATCTGGTTCGCATTGCCATAGATGCGGTTCTTCCGAATGATTTTATTATTAGCACTTCAACACCGACGATCAGCAATAATAACAGATGGGAGATAGGCAAATTAAAAGCAAAAAGCGATGGCGAGGTAAAAATTAAAGGCGCCTATGGTTCTGAGGCAAATGGGAGTAAGGATATTATTTTTAAACTTGGTATTATAGATGAGGACGGAGCTTTTTTTCCATTGATTGAAAAACAAGTAACAACAGATATTGTGGGAAGCGATCTTCTTTCAAAGGCGACAATAAACGGCGCAGATAACTTAACTTCTATAGGATGGGGAGAAGGATTAAACTATACGATAACTTATAAAAATCAGGGAAAAAATATTTTGTATGATGTTACGTTAAAGATGACAATTGAAGGACTTCCGAAAGAGCAGGGAATGTCTATTGTTGATTGGGCCGGTTTTTCTGATTTGAATGGCGGAATAAGAAAAGGGGATGTGCTTACTTGGACAAAAAATGAAATAAATGGCCTCGCAAAAATTAAACCGGGGGATGAAGGGATGATAAATTTTACAATAAATGCAATACCACAACCGGCGAAGCCCTCTTATAGTGATTATAAGATTGATAGTTTATTAGAGATTAATATAAAACGCGTTGGAGAAGTGGTGGTAGACAGAAATTTACAAAATAAAAAGATTACAACTTTTATAAATAGCAATGTGGAGTTTTCTAGCCGGGCAAGATATTACGACGAGAATAACAATATTATTGGCTCCGGACCTATCCCGCCAAAAGTTGGGCAAAAAACAACATATAAAGCATATTGGAAAATCACAAATTCTATGCATGAGTTGGAAAATATAGAAGTAAAAGGAACGTTACCTAAAGGAGTCGTTTTTAGCAATGCCAGCGCCAATGCGGGAAACATTAATCTTGATTCAACGCTAAAGAATATTGTATGGTCGCTTAACCGAATGCCTACTTCGGTGAATGAAATTTCTGCCGAATTTGAGCTTTCTATCACTCCCGGCGCAGAGAGTGTGGGGCAAGTCGCCACGCTTTTGGAAGGAATCGAACTTTCCGCAAAAGACAGGTCTACCGGAGGTTTGATTATTATAAAACAAGCGAATGAAGCAACTTTGCTTTTGGATGATCCTTATGTGACAAAGGGGGAAGTGGAGGGGTAAATATTTAACGTCTGACATTTAACATAGAATTAAAAGAAGACCCGGGAGGGTCTTTTATGATAGAAATAGAATTATATAGAAAGCAACGGTGCAGATAAGGCCGATGATAAAGCCAAGTAAAGATTTCATTATGAACTGCAAGAGTGGCCAAGACAGCGCAATAGCCCCTACTACAATTAAAGATAAAGGAGAGGTTTTTTTGACTATGATACAGTATGATATTAGGAAAAAAACCCATCCAACAATAGGCGAAGCTAATACAAGAGGGATGAATGCCAATGAGCCGGAACCGCTATTTTTTGCAGTAACAGCGCGATACATTGAGATCGTTATTAGATAGAAAAATAACGCCAGTCCGCCTGTTATTGCGGTTGCGATGGTCATTCGGCGCCTCCTTGGATGGTCGTGCTAAGATAGATAAGATAAACGCCAAGCGCCAAAAGGGCAATTGCAATAACATACCAATATTTCTCTACTTTTTTCCTAAAAGCATTTACAAACTCTTTTTTGCTTTTTTTCATTTCAAAGAGCTCCTTTTCCTGTTGGCATTGGAAGGGGTAATATTTCTTCCAATGTCGTTATGGTAACAGAATTGTCTTTTGTTGTCAAGCCAAGTATTTTTGTATTAGGATTTCCGAACTCTGATATTATTTGCCGACAATGTCCGCATGGCGCGCCTCCATCACGAGAAACAAAAGCGAGCATTTTTATTTTTCTATCTTTTTTTGGCATTCGCATTATTGCGCTCTGCTCGGCATGGACAGATTGATTGAAGCTCACAGTTTCTGCATTCCAGCCAATATAAATATTTCCGTTTTCAGAGAGGACTGCCGCTCCGACCGGATAATTTGAATATGGGCAATAGGATTCTTTTTGCGCTTCCAGCGCCTTTTTAATCAAAGTTTGTTCTTCTTGCCCCAGTTCCTCCATTTTTTTATTTTCTAACATAGTGATATATGCAATATAAAAGTTTATTAATAGGTAGATCGAATGTTCCGGGTGCGCAAATTTCTTCGCCTCCAAAACCTTTTTTAAAACGGGTAATGCCAGGCCACTTTTTTTCATCTACACCCCACCAGTCATAATATTTCAGATTTTGGGATTTTGCGTATTTGATAATTTCCCAATGTAAAAGATATGGCGCCATAAGATCTTTGTGTTCATCAGAGCTTCCGCCGTGAAGATAGGTCGCGGTATTCTCGTAAAAATTTACCATTGCTCCAGCAATTGGTTCGTTATTGTAATAGGCAATAAAAATTTTATTGAATGCCACGAGTTTTTGATAATAATCTTTTTGGTGGAGTTTAATATTTTGTCGTTCGGATGTTTGAAGTAGGAGACTGTAAAATTCTTCAAATCCTTCCCCGTTCCTCCTCTTATGTAAGGGGAGGTTAGGTGGGGTTAAAATTTTTATACCTTTTTTTTCCGCGAGCCGAATATTATATCGTGCTTTTTGTTTCATTCCTGCCAGCAATTCTTTTTCAGATTTTGATAAATCTAAAATTTGCGTGCATTTTGGTTCCTTATCTCTGAACTGAAGGAATCTCTTATTTGGTTTTTCTTGGGGCTCTATCCTGTAAAAAAAGGCTTTTTCTTTTTTTGCAATTTTTCTAATTTCTTCTAATTGCTGGCACTTTCCTTTTGGAGAATATAAAAAAGAAAGGCCGAGGGCAAACGGCATTTTTATAATCAGCGTATCTAGAATGCGGAAAGTTTTTCTGCCAAGAGACTGCTGGAACTCTTCCCATTCTTTGGATTGTAGAAATTGTCCACTTTGCATATTGATGAAGATCCTTCAACTCGTTGCTCTACTCCTCGCTCAGGATGACGAGGGGAAGGGTGATTGTAAAAATTGCCATATTATCTTCCAAGAAGTTTTAGCGCCGCTTTTAATTGGGCTTCTGTTCCCAATACTTCGGATGCTACCTGCCGCAGAGCATCTTCCGCTTCATTTCTACTGTAACCCAAGCCGATTAGTCCGTTTACGACATCTTTATTTAAGTTTTTTTCTTCCAATATTTTGTCAATTGAGCCTTTTAGTTCAAGGATAATTTTTTGCGCTGTTTTTTTACCTACCCCAGAAACACCTTCAATAAGAGCTGAACTTCCTTCCATAATTGATTTTTGTAAGTTTTCTATTCCAAGGGCAAGAATATGCTGGGCCATCTTTGGTCCCACGCCGGAAATAGATAAAAGCTTTAAGAAAAAATGTAGTTCATCCAAAGACGTAAAGCCATAAAGGTCGCGCCTATCTTCACGTATATAATCATGTATATAAAGCGTCGTTTCTTCGCCCAAGCGCACTTTGTCCAAGTCATTAAAATGAATCTGGTATCCAATGCCCTGATTTTCAAGAATTATATAATTGTTTGATTTATGGACTATACTTCCTTTTATTGAAATAATCATATGAAATCAAGCAGTAGGCAGTATATAGCAAGTAGCATGCAAAAAATTTGAAATTCAGAGCTTTCGTATTTTATACTTTACTTCCCGCTACATATTATTTTTTATTCCTATCCAAATGCTTTTATCGTCTAATTTTACCTCATCCGTATGTTTCAAATCTTTTTTATTAAAAACAATTTCACTGCTTACGGTTGACTTGGCAATTATATCGATGAATTTATTAAAAAGCTTTTCAGAAACAGGGTCAAGATACAAGGTAATTTTATCTTTTGGAGTTAGTTCCGCTTTTTTCCGCAGGGCATTGATTCCCCGGATAAGTTCGCGGATATAACCCTCTTCTTTAAGTTCTTCGGTCAGCTCTATATTTAATGCGGCATTTTCTTTTTGCACCCAGTTTTTGCCTTTTGGTAGTTTGCCTACAGCGCTGACTTTTTTGATATTGACTTCGTCGGCGATGATAGTTAATAAATCATTATGCAGTTTGCAATTTGTGAGTTGCAATTCTGCCAGCGGTTGGCGAACTTTTATTCCGGCTTCCGAACGTAGAGACAGTGCGACCTCAACAATACTGCGGGCAGTTTGCATGTCTTTTATAAGAGTTAAATCTTCTTTTGATAATTTTTTGTATTCCGGCCAATCGGCTAAATGGACACTTTCCTCTGTGCCTTTTAATTCTTGATGAAGATGCTCGGCCATAAAAGGGATAAAAGGCGCGCTTATTTTTGCAAGTTCCAAGAGAATATAGCGCAAAGTGGAAAGCGCTTCATTATCTTTTTCTTTTATTCTGTCGCGGGAACGGCGGACGTGCCACCCGGAAAGGTCGCTCACAAAATCAACAATAGGCCGGCTTGCTTCTGCTAGTTTATATTCGTTCATATTTTTTCCAACTTCTTGCCCGAGCTGTTTTAATTTTGCAATAATCCACTTATCTAAAATATTTGAACTGTCGTTGTATTTTTCATTTTTATTTCCATACATTGAATACATCTCTAGAACATTGAATAATGCGTTTAATAGCCTATTATACATTTCGCGGACGCCTACTTCGCTGAAATTAAGATTTTCTGCGTACATTACTGGAGATGTTGCCAGGTAATAGCGCATAGCATCGGCTCCATACTTAGAAACAACTTCCATTGGGTCTGGATAATTTTGTAGGCGTTTTGACATTTTTTTGCCATCTTCCGCCAAAACAATGCCGTTTACGATCACGTTCTTAAATGCCGGTTCGGTTGTTTTTGTTGGTATTGAAGGTTTCGCTCCGCAAGTTAAGGCAGTTGCTAAAACGTGGAGAGTATAAAACCATCCGCGGGTTTGGTCTTGGCCTTCGGCAATAAATTCTGCAGGAAAGCCGGCTTCAAATTTTTTCTTATTTTCAAATGGATAATGCATCTGCCCGTAAGGCATTGAACCGGATTCAAACCAGCAATCCAAAACTTCCGGAACTTTTTTATATTCTTTAGATCCACGCTTGATTATAATTTTGTCTATTATATGCTTATGAATATCTGTAATTTTTTTACCGGATAATTCTTCTAATTCTTTGACAGAGCCAACACAAATCGTATCGCCATTTTCGGATTGCCATATTGGGAGTGGAGCGCCCCAAAAACGGTTTCTAGAAACTGCCCAGTCGCGCGCACCCTCCAGCCATTTGCCAAAACGTCCTTCCTTAATATGTTCTGGCACCCAATGTATTTTTTTATTATTTTTTAATAAATCGGATTTTAAATCTGTAACCTTAACAAACCAGCTTGATGTCGCGTAGTTTATGAGAGGGGAGTCACACCTCCAACAATGTGGATAGCTGTGTTCATATTTTTCTTTAGAAAATACTTTGTTTTCTTTTGCTAGCCATTTCAAAATTTCTAAGTCGGTTTTTTGCGGATCTTCTTTTGGTTTTACTTCCATTCCGGCAAAGTCTTTTACGTCTTTAGTAAATCGTCCGTCAATCCCAACGTGTTGAACCCATCCGATACTTTCTTTTTTTCCCAAGTCATAATCATCCTCACCAAAAGCAGGAGCAATATGAACAACACCCGTTCCTCCTTCTGTTGTGACAAAATCCGCCGGAACGATGTGGAATGCTTTTTCAGTACTTTTAAAATAAGGGAATAGGGATTCATAAGATAGGCCAACCAAATCTGTGCCTTTAATTTCTTTTTCAATTTTGTATTCTTTATTTTTTATCGTATCCGTAACTCTGTCTTTGGCAATAATATAAAGTCCTTCTTCCCCCTTGATACCGACCGCACAGTATTTAATATTTTTTCCAACTGCCAATAAAACATTCCCCGGCAATGTCCATGGAGTAGTTGTCCATGCAAGAATAAATATATCGCCATCCAAACCAATTTTTTCCGGATTTTTTAATTTGAATTTTGCGGTTACCGATATGTCTTTTACGTCTTTATACCCTTGGGTAACCTCAAAATTTGATAAAGGAGTTTCGCATCGGGGACAAATGTGCATCGCTTTGTGGCCTTCGTAGATTAGTCCCTTTTTCCAGAGCTCAGAAAAAACCCACCAAACAGATTCCATATACTCTATATCCATCGTTTTATAGTCATTCTCCATATCAACCCAGCGGCCGATACGGTCTATTACACGTTTCCACTCTTCCGCATATTTTAATACTGTCGCGTGGCAGGCGTTATTGAATTTATCGATTCCGTAATTCTCGATTTCTAGTTTGCTTTTTAAATTGAGTTTTTTTTCTATAATATTTTCTATCGGCAAGCCGTGGCAGTCCCAGCCCCATTTGCGCTCCACGCGAAAGCCCTTCATTGTCCAATATCTTGGGACGATGTCCTTCATTAGAGAGGCGACAATATGCCCGTAATGCGGGAGTCCGGTAGCAAAAGGCGGGCCATCATAAAAAACATAAGGCTGGTTTTCGGGTCTAATTTCTATAGATTTTTTGAAGATATTGTTTTTCTTCCAAAAGTCCAATGTTTTTTCTTCATTTTGAGGTATATTTTTTAGCATAATTTGTTTTGTATTATTTCTAGCTTCTCTTTATTTTAGCTTAAAAAAATAAATTATGCAACAGTTCCCTACATTATTATAGATTTGACATCTCATCTATTTTGTGTTTAACTATAATTAAGATAGAACATTGAAAATCAGGAGATAAAATGGACAAACTGAAGTGTTTTGCAAAAAATAATCTATTCTGGCTGTTTTTTCTGCCAATTGCCTTTTTGTTAACTGTAAGCGTATATTTATGGGTGGAAAATAATGTTGAAAATCCTGTAGTCAAAGAAGCATTAAAAAAGGATAAAGATGGCAAAAGCCAAGGGAAAAAATTAATAGTTTTTTGCTTCGGACAAAAAGTCCTCTTTAATTGCAGGGAAGATAAGAAAGAAAACAAGGGATTTTGTTCCGATGAGCTAAAAGACACAATTTTACAGATTTGTAGCAAGATGAAGCGGGATGGCCTTTTTCCATTAAATAAAATAATGATTGATCTGCATCAATTTGATAAATGTACGCAATTTGAAAAAGAAAAAGCCGGGTGTAATCCCTTTTTCTTTGCTGATGGAAAGATTGAGGATTTTGTCGCAGGATATATTTTTTTGCCAGCTTCTGTATCAAGCGATCAAAAGACATTTAGGCGGATATTGTCGCATGAGATCGTTCATGCTCTTATGTCTAAAAAATTAGGGCAAGCAGGCCGAATTGTTAGAGAATTTTTTGCTGTTTACTATGAGGCGCAGGCTTTTGGAGGCGCAGGCCATATCATTTGCAATAATAGTTCGGATAATCAGTCGGCACTTGCTACTTATGACGGCGACTATATGTTTCCGCCGACTAAGAATAACGACCATTCCGAAATTTTAAGCGCCTGTCGCTACGGCCAGCTGGAATATTTGGCAAATGAATTAATAAGCATTGATAAGGATTTATTTAAAATGCTTTGGGAAAAATTGAGCCGGTATAAACAAGACCGGATTGGCCCTATTGAGCTAAAGTCATGGGTTGGCTCTTTAAATAAAGAAGCACTGAATGTCTTGAATAAATATTATTTATTCAAAGAGAACAAGGGTCAGCCACACATTGTGATAATCAGTGGAATCCAGCAATGCTATATCTTTTTTTATCAGGCCATCAGCCCGAGCAAAGAAAAGTTTTTTGTAAGTGTTTCAGGGCGACTTGATATTTTTAGGGAAAATAAACTAGCTGATTTTTTACATTGTTCCAGCTTGCGCTATATAACGGTTGACTATAGCAAGGTTCAGCCAAATGATATTGTGCGCATTATGGCATGGATGAATGGCAAAAGATATGTTCGTAAAATCTATGTTCCTTAACTCCGATTTCAATATCGGAGTTTTTTAATTTTATGATATACTGGAATTATATGATTACCTTGAATTACGAAATGGATAATTATAGATATATTTTGGTAGGGACAGGCCATGGCCTGTCCCTACAATAAACCGCATTTCGTAATTCAAGATAATTAATTATATAAATTTATGATTTACATAGGTTCAGATCACGCCGGCTTTAATCTTAAGCAGGCAGTAAAAAGATATTTATCAAATCACGGATATGAATATGAAGATTTGGGCAATCTTAAGCCGGATAAAAAAGACGATTATCCTGATTTTGGTGCGCGGGTGGCAGAGAAAGTAGGTGTAGCGCCTTTGAAAAATAAAGGCATACTTATTTGTGGAAGCGCGGAAGGGATGGGGATGGTGGCTAATAAATTTCGCGGTGTGCGAGCCGCTGTTGTTTATGATAAAGAGGCGGCGAAATTGTCTCGTGAACATAATAATGCAAATGTGATTTCAATTTCCGGTTGGAAACTGACAGAGCAAAAAGCCCGCGCGATTGTAAAGGAATTTTTGGAAACAAAGTTTTCCGGAGAAGCAAGGCATAAGAGGAGATTGGAAAAAATTAGAAAAATTGAGAGAGAGAATTTGAGATAATTTTCAATTATCAATGTTCAATATTCAATTCACCCTGTTAAATAATTTTTTCTCTGAAAAAATTGCCTTAGGGCATTTAACAGGGTGAATTTCAAAGTTCAAATTATTAAATGATTATTTAATAATCGACGATTGATTATTGATCATTTTTTTATGGTTATCCCTGCTATTCTCGCAAAAACAAAAAAAGAATTTGAATATAAGGCAAAAAGTGTTATGTCTTATTGCGACTTAATCCAAATTGATGTTATGGATGGTATTTTTGTTCCCAATAAAACGTGGGCGGATATAGACGTGATAAAGCATATGCATTTGCCGGTTGAATTTGAAGTTCATTTGATGGTACGTGAGCCGGAGGTGGTTATTGAGGACTGGGCAAAAGCTGGCGCAAAGCGGATCATTTTTCATATTGAAGCAACTCGCAATCCAAAGGAATGTATAAAAATAATAAAAAGATTTAAACGTCAAGCAGGGATTGCCATAAATCCAAAAACTAGCGTTGCGCGCATTAAGGATTTTTTAAAAAAAATTGATTATGTATTAATAATGGGAGTTGACCCTGGGTTTAGCGGGCAAAAATTTCAACCTAGCATTTTAAATAAAATAAAAAGATTAAAAAAATTGGCGCCAAATATAAAAATTGGAGTTGACGGGGGAATAAATAAAAAAAACGCAAAAGATATTAAAAAAGCAGGCGCGGATTTTTTATGTGTTGCCAGTTCAATTTTCAAATCAAAGAATCTCGCAAAAGCAGTAGATGTATTAAATAATATTTGATATAATAATACTATATGCCCCGTACAACTACCGCTGGATATTACCTAGAACAAAAAATAAGTATGGAGCATAAAATTAAATAAGAATAGAGTTTATAATTAAAGCTGCAAAACAGCGCGGTAATATATAATAGAAGTTAAATATAAAAATAAATTTTATTGGTTATAACTGGCATAAAAATATTTTGAGATGTTTTGCGCCAGCGGTAACTGTACGGGGTATGCATCTATCTGATGTAGAAGCAAAAAAATTAGATATAAAGGCTAACCAGATTAGGAAGGATATTATCAAGATGTTGGTCAAAGCCGGAAGCGGGCATTCTGCCGGTCCTTTGGGTATGGCGGATGTTTTTACTGCGTTGTATTTTAACGTGCTAAATCATAGACCAAAACAGCCAACTTGGCCGGAGCGAGATCGACTGGTTCTTTCTAATGGGCATATTTGTCCGGTACAATACGCGGCCATGGCTCATGCCGGATATTTTCCAATAAAAGAGCTCTCAACTTTACGTAAATTCAAAACGCGCCTTCAGGGGCATCCGCATCGCGCCGCTCTTCCTGGAATTGAGGTGACAAGCGGTCCCTTGGGTGAGGGCATATCACAAGCTTGCGGGATAGCTTATGCCGCTAGAATGGATAAGAAAAAATATAATATATATTGCATGATGGGTGACGGAGAGTTGGACGAAGGAATAGTTTGGGAGGCTTTTATGTTTGCCGGAAAACAAGCTTTAGCAAACTTAACGGTAATTATTGATAGAAATAATATTCAGATTGACGGCAACACAGAAGATGTCATGCCATTAGAACCGCTTCGTGAAAAATTTGAGGCGTTTGGCTGGTATGTGATTGATATAGACGGACACAATATTACGGAGATAATAGATGCCTGCGCAGAAGCAAAAGCGGTGGTAGAAAAACCGGTTGCAATTATTGCTCATACAATTCCGGGAAAAGGAGTTGACTTTATGGAATATGATTTTACTTGGCATGGCAGGATTCCAAAATCGGACGAGGCAAAAATTGCTTTAAATGAGTTGCGGACATTGGGTGGAAAAATTAAATCCGAACATGAGTAAAGATAAAGTTAAAAATCAAAAGTCAAAAGTCAAAAGTTAAGGTGTCGCTACGTGACAAATTTTTATGTTTAATCCAAAGGCAAAGCTTGTAAAAAAATTATTCAGTAAGGATATTAAGAAAATTCCCACCCGCCACGGATACGGGGAGGGAGTAGTTTTAGCTGGAGAAAAAAATAAAAACATTGTTGTGTTATGTTGCGATTTGACTGAGTCAACCAGAAATCATCTTTTTAAACAAAAATTTCCCGATAGGTTTATTGAGGCCGGTATTGCCGAGCAGAATATGGCGGCAATGGCTGCGGGGATGGCACTCTGTACTAAGGTTCCGTTTATCGCATCATATGCAATGTTTTCTCCGGGAAGGGCATGGGAGCAAATACGGACAACGATTTGTTATAATGAAACGAATGTAAAAATTGTTGGCGCGCATGCCGGCGTATCGGTTGGTCCTGATGGCGCGACGCATCAGGCAATAGAAGACATAGCTCTTACAAGAGTCCTGCCAAAGATGACGGTCGTTGTTCCGTGTGATTATGAAGAAGCGAAAAAAGCAACAATAGAGATCGCAAAAATTGTTGGAGCTTGTTATATTAGATTGGGCAGAGAGGCGACGCCTGTTTTTACGACGCCTAAAACTCCTTTCAAAATCGGCCGCGCAGAAATCTTGCGCGAGGGGAAAGATGTGACCATTGTAGCATGCGGGTCACTTGTTTATGAAGCGCTAAAAGCTGCAAAAGAACTGGAAAAAGAAAAAATAGACGTTCGGGTTATCAACAATCATACTATAAAACCTTTAGATAAAAGCACTTTATTGCAGGCCGCAAAACAAACCGGCGCATTTATTACAGTTGAGGAGCATCAAAAAAATGGCGGAATGGGGAGCTCGGTTTGCGAGTTTTTGGCAGAAAATTATCCAATTCCCGTAGAACGTATTGGGGTTGATGATATGTTTGGAGAATCGGGAACGCCGGAAGAATTATTAGATAAATTTGGCCTCACCGCGCCATACATTATTAAGGCGGTAAAAAAAGTTTTAAAAAGAAAATGACACTTCATAAGCTTATTTAGAATTTTATTTAAAATATTTTAATTTATGTTCAAAAATAATGAGTTTGATATTATCTCTATCGGCGATGCAACGCTAGATACTTTTTTGAAATTGGAGGAGGCAGTCATTATTCCTTCCGGAGAAGAGCATAATCAGATGATTTGTCTTGCTTATGCGGATAAAATACCAATTGAGCATTTTGAACAAAAGATTGCCGGTAATGCGGCGAATAACGCCGTTGGTTCTGCTAGGCTTGGGATGAAGGCGGCCTTTTATAGCATAGTGGGAGATGATGAAAGCGGAAGAAAGGTAATCCAAGAAATAAAAAAAGAAAAAGTGTCAACAAAATATTTGGAAATAGAAAAAAAATCAATTACCAATTATACGGTCGTTCTAAATTATAACGGAGAGCGCACACAATTAATTTACAGGGTGGATAGAGAATATGATTTGCCGAAACTTGATAAAGCAAAGTGGATTTATTATACTGCAGTTGGCAAAAACCACGTTCATATGGAACGAGATATTGTGGAATATGTAAAAAATTCCGGCGCTTGGCTGGCTTTCAATCCGGGCGCGTACCAATTAAGGCGCGGAGCAAAAGCATTGTCAGCGGTTTTAAAAGTTACGAAAGTTTTATTTGTAAATAAAGAGGAGGCATACAAGCTGGTAGGAAGATTTGAAAATATGAAAGATCTAGTTAAAGAGCTTCGGACGCTCGGTCCGCAAATTGTTGTTGTGACGGACGGTTCAAAAGGTGCGTGTAGCTGTGATGAAAATGGATGCTATAAGATGGGAGTGTTTCCGGTAAAAATAACGGAAATGACGGGCGCAGGCGACGCATTTGCCACTGGTTTTGTCGCCGCCCTCCATTATGGGAAAGGGGTAGACGAGGCCTTGCGCTGGGGAACAACAAATTCTACGTCGGTTATTACCAGTATTGGTCCGCAAGATGGCTTGCTTACAAGAGTCGGAATAGAAAAACTTTTGAAGAAATATTTAAAAATAAAACCAAGAAGAATATAAAAACCCCTGCTGGGGTTTTTATAAGCTTGACAAGAAACAAAAATAGGTGTATCTTATTTATAAATGTAAAAGGAGGAAGCGATGGGAGAGTTTTTGGGAGGCAAGAGCCGTCTAGCGCCAATGGAGCTATATGTGGCAATAGTTGATTCTTGGGAGAGGTCTCTAAAAATAAGTGGAGATAAGGGCAATGGTTCTTATGAGCTTTCCGGAGTTCGCGGGTGCGTGATCTTGGATTTATATGTTTCCCACGAAGGCATTTTATGTCTCAAGGTTTTGCGCTTAGCCGATGAAAAGATTGAAAATCTATCCATTCAAAGCGGAGAAGATGGAAAAATCGGCGCTCCAGAATTGATTATGGCCGGTATTTTACCACCAAGCGGAAGATATTCGGCAGAACCGTTGGAAGGCGCGAAACGCTTTTTAATAGATATTGCTTTGCATCTTGAGATTATTTTAGAGAGAGCTAGCCAAACAAGCAACGATTCTAGCGACACGCTACCTTTCATTTTTTAGCAGCGCTATAGTGCTGCTTTTTTATTTATGGTAAAATATGATTAGAATAAATTTAATTATATTATTTATGCTGGTAACATTAAAGAAAGTTTTACTTGATGCGGAAAAGGGCAAATATGCCGTGCCTGCTTTTAATATAAATAATATGGAAATATTGCAGGCGATAATACGCGGAGCAGTAAAGCTAAAATCGCCGGTGATTGTTCAAACTTCGGAAGGAGCGATAGAATATGCCGGTATAGATTATTTGGTAGCAATGGTTAAGGTTGCGGCAAAAGCGCCAATACCTGTTGTTTTACATCTTGATCATGGAAAGGATATGAAAATCATAAAGCAAACAATTAATTCTGGTTATACTTCTGTAATGGTTGATGCATCGATATTGCCTTATGAACAAAATGTAAAAAAAACAAAAGAAGTTGTTAGGTTGGCCCATAAAAAAGGAATAAGCGTTGAAGCTGAAATAGGAGCTATTCAGGGGATCGAAGATCTAGTTTCTGTAAGTGAGAAAGAAGCTTTTTTTACAGACCCTAAGCAGGCGAAAGAATTTGTTGATAAAACAAAATGCGATGCACTAGCTATATCAATCGGCACGGCGCACGGACCTTGCAAATTTAAAGGTAAGCCGATGCTGGATTTTAAGCGGCTCCAGGAAATAAAAAAAATGGTAAACATTCCGCTGGTTTTGCATGGAGCGAGCCAGGTAGACCAGAAGTATGTGCAAAAAGCGAAAAAATATGGAGCGAAGCTTGTTAACGCGCGAGGTGTAAGCGATGTTTTATTAAGGCATGCAATAAAACTTGGTATTAGAAAAGTTAATACAGATACAGATTTGCGTTTAGCTTTTAACGCGGCGCTCCGCGAGACAATCGCAAAAGATAAAACAGCTTATGACCCGCGTAAGTTGCTTGGTCCGGCGCGCGACGAGATACAGCGTGCGGTAGAGCATAGAATAATAGTTTGCGGGAGCAGAAATAAGGCCTAAGGCCAATTTCGAATTTTTAATTTCGAATTTCGAATGAAGGACTGAATTTAGAAGGATTAAGATATTATATTTTTTACTTTAGACTTAATACATTTTGACATTCAAACTTGAATCAAAATTCAAACTTCAAAATTATGAGAGTTGTTACCATCGGCTCGGCTACTTTAGATGTATATCTGAAGAGCAGGGCTTTTAAAGAGATAAAATCAGACAAATTTTTAACCGGCATTGGAGAGTGTCTTACTTTGGGTTCTAAGAATGAAGTGCAGGAAATTTTTGTTGATACCGGAGGAGGAGCAACAAATTGCGCTGTGAGTTTTGCTAATTTGGGAACTGATGTTTCCGTAATGGCGCGGATTGGAAATGATTTGTTCGGAAGAGAAGTGGAGCACACACTAAAAGAAAGAAAAATTGATATTGGGCTTTTGCAAAAAGATAAAAATAAACAGACATCCTATTCAACCCTTTTGCTTTTGGGCAGTGGCCAGCGGAGTATTTTGGTTTACCGTGGCGCAAGCAATGCATTGGATTTCAAAATTTCTCCCCCTTTCAAAGGGGGATCTAGAGGGGGTTTTGAAAAGCCAGACTGGTTTTATGTAAGCTCTCTTGGTGGCAACATAAAACTTTTTTCCAAAATTTTGTCTTATGCAAAAAAGAATAAAATAAAAGTAATGTATAATCCCGGCGAGGGAGAATTGAAAAAAGGGCTTTTAGAATTGAAAAAATATTTTCATGGACTTGAGGTTCTAAATTTGAATAGAGAAGAAGCGGCTCTGCTTTGTAAGACAAAGTATGAAAATATGAATGTGATTATAAAAAAATTAAAAGGCATATCGCCATATGTTGTTATAACCGATGGACCTGCCGGAGCTTTTTGCCTTTGTAAAGACGAGTTATGGTTTGCGCCGAGTTTGGGGACAAAGCCGGTAAACACAACGGGAGCTGGCGATGCATTTGGCTCTGGCTTTTGCGCTGGGTTGATGCTTAAAAATAACATTGAGTATGCTTTGCGGTTAGGAATTTTAAATTCTGATGGTGTGATAAGAAAAATGGGAGCAAAAAATGGGTTACTGACATCTCTCCCCAATAAAATACAGCTCAATAAAGTAAAAATCAGAAAAGAAAAAATCCCGGCTTAAATGTCGGGATTTATTTGGTTATCAATATTCTTTCAAGCCGGAGTGCTCTATAAAGATCGGCTACTGCAGCCATCGTTTCTCTATTGATTTGTTTTGCCAAATCTTTCCGCCCTGCGATAGTTTCTGCCCTTAGGGCATTTTTTCTTTTTATTTTTTCAGCAAATACAGCCAAAAGACAAAGTTTTAATTTATCAACAATTTCAATTGCCTGGTCAAGCGAAAATTTTAAGCTAGCTCTTTCCTCAACGATAGCAACGACTTTTTTGTCTTTAACAATAATGCGGAAAAGAAAGCGATAGCATCCATCATCAAGTCTATAAATAGAAACTCTGAGCCAAATTGCGCAAAGTGTTTGGACTATTGGTTTTAGAGCGCGGGTCATCTCTCTGGCTTTTGGGCAACTCTCTAATTTTAGAGTATGAACGGCGAACTCTTTTCTATATGGAAAATAAATATAGTATAACAAATCATTGTCATCAATCTTATGTTTTCCGCATAACGGACAGCTTATTTCTTTTTTCATTTTCCTCTCCTTGCTTTTTGTTGTATAATATAAAAGGTACTTGTTTTTACAAGTTAACATAAAATTTATAGAAAGTCAATTTTATAATTAAACACTATTTTTATATGAAAAAAAAGAGGAAGAAGAATAAATTTAATTTTTTTAGAGAACGCACAAAATGGTTTTTATTCGCAGTATTTTTTATTGCCGTTTTTAGCTTGGCATATATGGGCGCAGTAGCGAATGAAGTCGTACTTAGTAAGAGCAACACAGGCGCGGTGGCATATTTTATTGATAATAATGTTGACGAATATATCCATCTCGCATCTTCTAATTTATCAAAATCTTACAATCCAAACTTGTCGGGAAATATCGGAGTTTACATAATGAGCAAAAAGCGGGCTCGCTGCCAGGATTACCGGAATACCTTAAAACCGGGATTTTTTGCTTTTAGATGCAGAACCGAGAATTCAATATGGCGCGGGTTTTGGACGAAAAAGATTGATGTGAAGGGTTTTAGTAAATTGCGGGTGGAAGCTAGCTTGGGAGTAAGGGATTATACGGGCTCTTTCGCCAAAGCCGGTTATTCGGGTGTAAGCCTCGAGGATGCGGTTGACCTAATTGCTTTTTCAATTGACCCAAATATTGAATTGGCGAATGAATGTAATCACGTGGTAGGGGACGATTTGTGGTGGGAGCATTGCTTGGTAACCAATAAAGACGCCGGCGTTATGGCGCATTGTGGCATTCCACAATATGACGCGAGCAAAAGCTGCGATATGACACTTAATGTTGCGGATAAAGATGCGATATATATGACCTTTGCTGTGCATGACGACTGGTTTGCGGATATTGAGGGGACTTTATCTAATATGAAAATCACGCTAACAAAATAAATGATAATATTTATGAAAAAAAAGATTTATGTCACCCGCCGGATTCCCGAAATAGGAATAGAAATGCTAAAAGCAAAAAAGGATTTTGATGTGAAAGTGAGCCCTTATGACAGGGTTTTATCTTCGCGGGAAATTATAAAAAATGCAAAAGGGTGCGATGCGCTTCTTTGCCTTTTAACAGACCAAATTGACGGAAAGGTCTTGGACGGCATTGGCAAACAGCTAAAAATAGTTGCCAATTATGCAGTCGGTTTCAATAATATAAATCTGGAAGACGCGAAAAAGAGAGAAATTATGGTAACGAATACCCCAGGCAAGTTAATCAGTAAATCGGTTGCCGAGCATACCTTTACTTTAATGATGGGCTTGGCGAAGAGAATGGTTGAAGCGGACAAATTTATGCGATTCGGAAAATATAAGGGTTGGGGCCCGTTGCTTTTATTGGGCTCTGATGTTCATGATAAAACGCTAGGCATTGTCGGACTTGGCAATATCGGCATAGAGGTTGCTCGCCGTGCGGTTAAAGGATTTGGGATGAAGGTTATTTATACTGATATAAAGAGAGATAAAAATTTTGAAAAAGAATATAAAGCAAAATATGCGACGTTGCCGGAACTCTTGAAAAACTCTGACTTTGTTACTTTGCATGTGCCATTATTAAAAAGTACGCAGCATTTGATAAGTACAAAACAATTTAAAATGATGAAAAAAAGCGCATTTTTAATAAACACTTCGCGTGGGCCAATTGTAGACGAGAGGGCTTTGGTTAGCGCTTTGAAATCTGGAGAGATTGCTGGCGCCGGACTGGATGTTTATGAATGTGAACCAAAATTGGGTTGCACAGTTTTTGATAAAAGTTATTTTAAGAATGCGCAAAATTTGATTATTACTCCACATATCGCTTCGGCTTCAACTGAAACGAGGAGCGAAATGGCGGAGATTGCGGCAAAAAATATAATTGTCGCGCTTTCAGGAAAAACCCCGCCGAATCTGGTAAAATAAAATTTATTTAAATAAAAAATACAGCTTTATATTTATAAGCTGTATTTTTTGTAGTGATATAGAGCAAGAAAAAGCGATATTCTTCACTTATTGTATATATTTATATAGAATTGAAATTTCTAACGCATCATCATATTCAGGTAACCCGGAAGGATTGTCTTTTTTGAATATTAGAGCACCTCTATTATATACGGTTGGCTTGTCAAAGGTTATAGTTCCTTCAAATTCAACATAATCTTCTGTCATCCATTCTGTTTTTGCGGTTGCATAGCTTTGAGCGATAATTAGCCCATCCCAATTAACCAAGATAATAGGAAAACTGCCTTCGAAAAACCAGGTTCCGCGCGCTTTGCCTTTTATAACAAGCGGACTTTCTATTTCTTGTCCTTCTGCAAAATTATATACGATAATTTTATCGTCATATGCTATATTTTGGTTTTGTGATTTTATTATGTATAAAAGCGTTACCTTGACTATTCCAAGCACTACTATTATTATAGATAATATTATAATGATTTTTTTGTGTTTCATATACTTGTATTATATCATGAAGATTCTTGACAAAAAAGTATTTTTATGCTATGATAATAATCAAGTTTAAGGGCCCTTAGCTCATCTGTCCCGATTTTATAATCAAATCTTTAATTTGATTATAAAATCGAGGATCCTCGATATTTGTTCCGATGAATATCGGAATAAATATCGGGAGTAGAGCGCCTCGTTTGTTCCGATTTTATTTTTTGATATTATGTATTATTGTTACATACTCCAATCTCAAAAAAATAATCATTATTATATTGGTAGCACCAGTGATATAGTGAATAGATTAGATTCACACAACAAGGGCTGCGTAAGGTCAACGAAGCGAGATATTCCATGGGATTTAGTTTATAAAAAAAATTTTGAGAGCAGGGGTGAAGCAATGAAAAAAGAGAAGCAAATAAAATCATGGAAAAGCCGTAAGGCTATTGAAAGATTAATATCAAAAAATAAAATCGAGAATCCTCGATAACATCTGGTGGACTCGGGCCCTTAGCTCATCTGGTAGAGCGCCTCGTTTGCAACGAGGAGGCGACCGGTTCGATCCCGGTAGGGTCCACCAAATGTTATCGGGACAGAGGCGACCGGTTCTGCTTGCATCCTCGATGCAATCGGGAGATCCCGGTAGGGTCCACCAATCAAAAAATCAGAGTTTTGCTCTGGTTTTTTGATTGAATAATTTATAACCTTCCCGTGTGCAAAGCCAGTCATTATATAAACAATTATTTTTATATTTTAGCATTTTCATTACCCAAACAAACTTGGTGATTCATATTCCAAAATAAATCCCTAACATCTTCACGCGCATAAGGATCAGAAGTTGTACTCGGCAATATTTTTTTTAAAGCTTTTTTGAAAGCATCTTTAGAAATATCGGAAGCTTCTTTTGCTGTATGACCCTTCAATAATGCAATAGTAACCTGATTGGCTGCATCTAAAAATTGGGCAGCTCGTTTATCTTTAAGCGGTTTTTGTAGATATTTAGATTGACCATTAAATATAAAATCTTCATTGTATCCAATATAAGCTGTTTTTTTATCTGCACAAGCCTTCCCAAGTACTTTAGCGGATTTGCAAGAAATAGCGTAAGTTATCCTATTTTTAAGTATTTTTTCATTTTCACCTACCTTTATTAATATATAATTATCATGCCCTCCTACAGATTCGCTATCGCCATGACCATTTAGTATAACTAACTCGGGAGATGTTTTTTTAATTCGTCCTTCAAGTTCTTGTCGTATGGCTTTTTCTTTATGTAAGTCAAAAACCTCAAACCCTTTCTGTTCGGCGATTTTTATAATATTTTCACTCCAACGAGATAAATATCTGGTTGAGGTATCGTGCTCTGGTCTTGTAATGATTACTCTATTCATAAAATTCAGTGAGAGCACCTTCTGCTACGGCCCTTAACCACTCCATTTGCGCCTTTTCTATTGTTTTACCAACATCATCCCCAGCTTCAACGTGTTTAATTAATTCTTCTCTTGTATATATGCCACTACCACCTATAGATTTAATAGTATCGTAGGGGGATGCTTTTAATCTTCCTATGACAAGCATCCTAACTTCATCGTCTTTTAATTTTTTTTCTTTTTTTGACATATTAAATTATCTCTAACCTCTCTAATTTTTCTAATATAATTTTACTTACGGAAGTATCATTATTTATTTCAATAAATGCGGCATTCCAAGAAAGTGTTTTTCCATCGTCCAAAACTACAACTATTTCATCTCTTAATCCTAGTGGCAAATTAGCATAAATTTTTAAAAATTTTTCTTTTTTATCTGATTTCATATTATTTAAAATAATAATTGAGATAAATTAATCTTATCCTTTTATCGATAGAGCGTCAAGTATACTATTATTATAACAGTTTTTAAAATTATATCATACACCAGTTCCAACCCCTCAACTCCTCCGTTCTTCGCCAAGGCTACGAATCGCACAGCCACCAATAAGTTCCCATTCTTCGCCCTGACTACCCTTCTCCGCTCTGGATTACAGAGCTACGAACGGCACAGCAAGCAAAATCCTCAAAGTCCACCAATCAAAAAATCCGAGTTCACCTCGGGTTTTTTGATAATAAAAAGCCGTAAGCACTATGACTTACGGGCTTTAATTAGCTGTGCTGGATATTTTTCCAGAAAATATTTGGTCCATTTTTCTCGTTCAACACCTTGTTGATCAGTATGAGTCAAAGGTTCAGAGGTGTTTCGTATAAGAGAAATCGTTCCCCGCCATTCAATCTTTTTCGGATTATTTGGAGAATAAATAGTTAGAATATCTCCATTTTCAAGATAATTCAATCCTTCGTATGACCATAAGTCACTAATCTCTTCTTCGTGTTTTCCATTTTTACACCATGGAATAGAAAGATTCGTTGTCGAGAACAGCACTCCCTTATTGCGCTCTAAACATTCCCATTGCTCAGGAGTAAGGCACCTACCACATTTTTTACAGTATCCTCTCGGAACATTTTTTTGGATAAATTTTTTATCCTGAAATGCCCAATAGCCACCCCCGCTACCGGTTTCCGAATGAAAATGACAAACTCCTTTTAAGATTACTCTTTTTGACATCCTTTCCTCCTCAAAAGATCTAATTAGACATTACATTATTTTTTTAAGATTTGCAAACTGTTTTGAACGGCGTTGGCAAAGAATATTTCACCTCGGTAAAATGTTTTTTTATTGACAAAAACCAAAAAATAAGCCAATATAAAAAAAGAACATTGAATCGGAGGGATCCATGAAAATAAAAGGATTATTGCACGATCATATAGACGGATGTGCCGTACTCGTTCAAAAAATATGCGAATTTTATAAACTCGCTAATATGCCGTTTCCATTTTCTTCTATCGAGGCATGGATAGATTTTTTTCAAAATCCGCAAGAGGATATTATTAAGAGATTTTCCACAATCAATAATGTCCTGCAAACCGCAGAGGCGTTGGAAGAATTGGGTTATGCATATGGAAAATACAGAGCAGAACAAGGGTATGTTTATGTAGAAGCAAAGTTTGCTCCGCAATATCATACTCACGGCGGGCTTAGTATGCGCCAAGCAACAGAAGCGATGCGCGCGGGTCTTTCTAAAGCTGAGAAAAAATACAGCATAAGGATTCTCCCGCAGATTTGCATCGGCAGAGAAACTGACGCAGAAACCGGAATAGAAATTGCCAAAATATGTCTGGATTATGGCGGGGAAGTGGTAATGGATTTGGCTTGCGACGAAGCTAATCATCCGCCAGAAAAGCACCTTGCGGCTTATAAGTTGACTTACAAAACGTGTGTCCGGCGGGATTGCCATACTGGAGAATGGGTTTTGCCAGAGCCAAAGAAAACTTATAGACGAAGGCTTTTGCAAAATATACGCACAGCGGTATACAAGCTAAAGGCTGACGGCATAAGCCATGCCATTCCTTTAGTAGATGACCCGAGGCTAGTCGCATATATGGCTGATAATGGCATACGCCTGTCAGGATGCCCGGCCGCTTATCGTCATGCCGGACTGATTAAAGATATAGAAGAACTGAAGATTCCGGAATTATTGGATGCCGGTATTATTTATACGTTGAATACCGATGACGACCTATTCCTTCCGCCAATGCCAGAGGTAATAGCATCTTGCCAGAAGATAGGATTAACAAAAGCTCATTGGGAAAAAATAGCCGGTAATGTTTGGAAGGGGGCCTTTGCTCCTGATGCAAAAAGATATTTAAAATAAACTACCGACTGTCCAAAATCGGTTTTAGCAATAAAAATCTCATGAAAGTGAGATTTTTTTATTTTTCTTGTATATAAATAGAGGGTAGATACCCTCTATAGTTATTCTGTGGTTACTTTTAGATTTTGGCAGGCCTTTTCCAGGTCCACATGGTCTATGACATATGCGTAGGGGTTAAATGGTCCCAATCGTCTTTCACCGTCTTCGTGCATTTGGTATTTTAGCACAAAGAGTAGCCAGCAAGCATCGCAATTCCATCCGGGCTTCCGTGTTGCTCGATAATTGTGGTGGAGGCATTTGACATGCAATCCTGATTTTTTGCCTGTTTCCAGGCACTCAAGAGCGATACTCCATTTATCAGCGCCAACTGTAGTTACAAGTTCTGAATCGACCTCCCCTAAAAGCGTTTTTTGGTCACCTTCTGTTTGATGAGTTAAGGCATATAGAAGTTTGCAGGCTTCGCAGGTATCATCGGGTTTTTTTATGGCGCTATAACGCGGATGAAGATGGCATCTTATCGTCAGCATTTCTTCCTCCTTAGAAAGATCTAATTTTATATTACATTATTTTTTTAAGGGTTGCCAGCTATCTTAAATAAGTCCAAAAAAAATTCCAACCATGGCTCCCGTATCCCCAGTAGCAGAGGGCTGAAATTTTTGATACTAGATACTATTTTTTATTTCTTCCAACAATCCTTTTTCTGCTTCTATCAGATTTTTATATGGTAGGTTAAGGTGAGCAAGTTGGCCGGAAAAATGATCTACGCCCAGAGATTCTATTTTTATATTTTTATTTTCGCTATACATTAGGGCCTTTATTTTACCATCAATGGCTTCAAAGATAATCACCACTGTATTGTTGGCAGGGGAATTTGATATAAGTTCATGAATAACGTCAGGGAGTACATTTTCTTCGGCTCCGGAATGAATAAAGTCGCCTCTGGTGAGTATTGAACAAATAATGCCCTCATTTTGTTTTAGGCGCGCAAGTGTCCGCCCCCATAATTTTAATGTTTCAATAGCTTTTGTTCTATACATCATTTCAACAATTTCCTGCCGTTTTGCTCCGAGCTTAATCATTTTACTTACAGTTTCAAGCGTTTTTGTGCCAGTGTTAGCTTGTCGGAAATTTTTTGTTTTGCAAATTATGCCAGTTAAAAGACAACTTATTATTTCTTCATCAATATTCTTACTATTTTCAATTACGTTCCAGACAATTTCTGATATAGATGAGCTTTTTATATCTAGTAAATTTATTTCTCCAAATCCGTCATTTTGTGGTTGATGGTCAATATTTATTATTGGCACAGCATCAAAAAGCGCT
This sequence comes from Patescibacteria group bacterium, assembly GCA_018895765.1. Taxonomy (GTDB): domain Bacteria; phylum Patescibacteriota; class Patescibacteriia. The sequence goes on along the minus strand of JAHINX010000029.1, from coordinate 4,227 downwards.
TTATTGTTTGTATATAAGTCACCAAGTAGCGCTATATCAGGTGTGTCCAGAACGATAATTAGGTCGTAGCGCAAAGCTCCATTGTTTATTTTTATATTTTTTAGATTTATATTCCCGGATTTTGGGTTTAGGAAAATATTTACATTATCGCCGTCTATTTTATATGATAAATCTTTGAGTCCTGAGTTTTTTATATTTACAGAGATAATTGCTTCTTTCGAAGATGTTATAGTATTTGTTATTTTATTTGCAGATGGCAAAAATGCTAAATTTTTGGGTAGTGAGAAATTTGGCGAAGCAATGTCGGCGGTTTTGTTATTTTTTATAATTATTTTTTGAAGAGCCAGAGCCGATGCAATAGCGTCGCCTCCGGCAGGATATCCGTTTCCATATTTAATATCCTTAAAAGCAATAAGGATATTATTGGATTTTTTTATAGCTTCTACAAATTGTTGTTTAAGGGTTAAACTCATATAAGTAATTACTTTGAATTACGAAATGCGGTTTATTGTAGGGAACGGCCATGGCCGTTCCCTACCAAAATATATCCATAATTATTCATTTCGTAATTCAAAGTAATTAAATCAGCTTAGCACTGCCTGCGCGGTTTGTCAAGAAGAGTAAAATCTGGTAAATTATATATATAATGTATGAAAGAGATTGAAAAGGCATACGAGCCGAAAAAATATGAAGATAAAATATATTCCGCCTGGGAAAAGTCGGGTTTTTTTAGTCCCGATAAACTGAAAGACGAGCCATATTCTATAATGATGCCTCCGCCAAATGTTACGGGTGTTTTGCATCTGGGGCATGCACTGGAGAATTCTCTAATGGATGTTATGGCGCGGTATCAGAGATTGAGAGGTAAAAAAGTTTTGCTTTTGCCTGGAACCGACCATGCGGCAGTGGCAACGCAAGCAAAGGTAGAAAAATTGTTAATGGAAAAAGGAATAAAAAATCCCAGACAAGAATTGGGGCGGGAAAAGCTTTTGGCGGAAGTCCGGAAATATGCGGAAGGCTCAAAAAAAACAATCCTTTCGCAAATAAGAAAAATGGGAACTAGCTGTGATTGGTCTAGATTGGCATATACTTTCGATGAAGATAGAAATAAGGCAGTTAATGTGATTTTTAAAAAGATGTATGATGATGGATTGATTTATCGTGGTTTTAAGGCGATAAATTGGTCTACGAAGGGGCAATCAACATTGTCTGATGATGAGATTGTTTATAAAGAAAGAAAGGCAAAGTTTTATACTTTTAAATATTCAAAAGATTTTCCTATTACAATTGCGACAACTCGGCCGGAAACAAAACTTGGAGATACTGCTGTTGCAGTAAATCCAAAAGATCCGCGTTATAAAAAATATATTGGTAAAACATTTGATATTGATTTTGTCGGGCAAAAATTGAAATTAAAAGTTATTGCGGACAGGGGAGTTGATATTAAATTGGGCACTGGCGCTTTGGGTGTAACCCCGGCGCATTCTTTGGTTGATTATGAAATGGGAGTAAAAAATGATTTAGAAATGGTGCAGGTTATTGGAGAAGATGGGAAAATGACACTAGAGGCGGGCAAATTTGCCGGCATGAGTGTGGAAAAAGCGCGTGAAGAAATAGTAAAAAAATTAAAAAAAGCAGGGCTTTTGAAAAAAGAAGAGGAAATAGACCAGAATGTTGGCACATCCGACAGGTTTGGCGATATAGTGGAAGTTTTGCCAAAGACGCAGTGGTTTGTCGCGGTTAATAAAAAAATACCGGGTAGAAATAAAACATTAAAGGAATTGATGAAAGAGGCAGTTGGTAAAACCGGAGTTCAGATTACGCCAAAGAGATTTGAAAAAATATATTTCAATTGGATAAATAATTTACGCGATTGGTGCATATCTCGTCAGATTTATTGGGGCCATAGAATTCCGGTTTGGTATAAAGATGACAAAATTAAAATTTCTGATAAGTCACCGGGCAAAGGATGGACACAGGACACGGACACATTAGATACTTGGTTTTCTTCCGGACTTTGGACTTTTTCAACTTTGGGTTGGCCACTTACGAAAGTTATTTTTGTCAGGCATGGGCAAGCGGAGGGCAATGCGCGGGGGATACTGGATGGACACAATGATACAGAATGGAATGGTTTGACGGAAAAAGGCACAAAACAAGTTTTAAAAATCACAGGCGAAATAAAAAAATACGGGGCGGTCAAAATTTTTTCTTCACCAATTAAGCGCACCAAAGAAACTGCCGAAATTATAGCAAAGGAGTTGGGAGTTGAGATTGAATTTGATGAGCGCATCCGGGAAATTGGAGTTGGAAAATTTCAGGGAGAGAGCGGTGATGGCTTTACAAAAGCGAGAACGGAATTTTATAACGGCGGTAAAAACGGATATAAGATAGAGTCCTTGGAAGATCTAGAAAAAAGAGCCGTCTCATTTTTGAAAGATTTGAATAAAGAGTACGCTGGTAAAACCGTGATTGTTGTTTCGCATGGCGATCCAATTGCGTATATGTCGGGCATTGCGGAATTTTCCAAGAAAAAAATTCCCGGGGATTATCCGCCGACCGGCAGTTATATTATTCGTGGCATTGGTAATAATGGAGAAGTGAATGAAGATTTGGAAGAATTTTATCCGACAAATTGGATGCAGATGGGGCATGAGATTTTATTTTTCTGGATGGCAAGAATGATTTTGATGAGCGAATATGCGCTTAAAGAGATTCCGTTTAAAGATGTATATATCCACGGAATGTTGCGCGATGAAAAAGGAAATAAATTTTCCAAATCAGCAGGTAATAATATTGACCCATTGGATGTAATAAAAGAATACGGTACAGACGCTTTGCGGTTTAGTTTGCTCTCGGGAGTTGCGCCGGGTCAGGACCAGAGATTTTATTATGAAAAAGTGACGGGGGCAAGGAATTTGGTAAATAAACTATGGAACATTAGTCGCTATATAATGACGCAGAAGCAATCATCCCCGTCATCCCGAGCGAGCGCGAAGCGCGAGTCGAGGGATCTCACCCTTGCGGACAGATGGATAATGAGCAAGTTTAATAATTTGATTGTTGGCGTAACCGAAGATTTTGATAATTTTAGATTTTCGCAGGCAGGGGAAAAATTGCGCGAGTTTACTTGGAACGATTTTGCCGATTGGTATTTAGAGATATCAAAGATTGAGGGTGGAAAAGAAAAAATCTTGAAAGATATTTTAGAAAAATTATTAATTCTTTGGCATCCGTTTATTCCGTTTGTAACAGAGGCGATTTGGACCGATATACTAGGAAAGAAAGATTTAATTGTGGCAGAATGGCCTTCTTCATTTCCGCCCCTTTCTAAGGGGAGGTTAGGAGGGGTTTTGAACGATTTTGAAAAGATAAAAAATATTATCACAAAAATTCGGAATCTACGCGCAGAAAATAAAATTGAGGCGGGAAAAATTATAAATATTGAAATCATATCAAAAGACGAAAAACTTTTTAAAGATAATTTAGAAATTATAGAGGGTCTATCAAAAAGCAAAACAACATTAAAAAAATCCGCTAGCGCAACAAGAATAAAATTATTAGCGGAGAAGCAGGATAAAGAAAAAAATAAAATTTGTTTTCAAAAAGAACTGGAAGAAAAAGAAAAATATTTGGCGGTGCTTAATAAAAAATTATCAAATAAAGAATTTGTTGCAAAAGCTCCGAAGCAAGTAGTGGATGCAGAAAAAGAAAAACAGAAAAAAACAGAAGAGGAAGTTAAAAATATAAAAGAACAACTGAAGAGCGTATGAAGAAAGAAGAGAAAATTTATGCTTTTATAGACAGCCAGAATTTGAATTTATCTATTCGTGAACAGGGGTGGCAATTAAATTTCAAGCGTTTTTTAATATATCTACAAGATAAATATAGAATTGACAAGGCCTTTTTATTTATCGGATATATCAAAGAAAATAAAGACTTATATACGTCTTTAAAGAACGCCGGTTATATTCTTATTTTTAAGCCAACTCTGGAAATAAAAAACAATAAAAAAGTATGCACAAAAGGAAATGTTGATGCTGAATTAGTTTTACACTCGATGATAGAATATCCAAACTATAATAAAGCTATAATAATTTCCGGAGACGGAGATTTTCATTGTTTGATAGAATATTTAGAAAAAAATAAAAAACTTCTTAATGTTATCATACCGAATGCATATAAATATTCAGCATTGCTTAGAAAGTTTAGGAGGTATTTTATATA
>JAHINX010000028.1 GCA_018895765.1 Patescibacteria group bacterium | reverse complement strand
CGAATAAATAATATAATATTCGTATATTCGTATCTGATTCGTAATTCGTTTCCTGAATTTATGACAAAGACAGAAATAAAAAATAGAATAGAGGCTTTAAAAAAAGAGATTAATCATCATCGCTATCTTTATCATGTTTTGGATAAGCCGGATATTTCCGATGCAGCGTTGGATTCTTTAAAGCACGATTTATATAGGCTGGAACAGGAAAATCCGGAATTTTTAACGCCCGATTCGCCGACACAGAGAGTTGGTGGAGAAGCACTGGGTAAATTTCAAAAAGTCCATCACCAAGTGCCCATGTTGTCCATTGAGGATGTTTTTAGTTTTGAAGAATTGCAAGAATGGGAAAAACGGATAAAAAAACTTTCGTCAGAAAGCATTTTTGATTATTATGTCGAGATAAAGATGGATGGACTTGCGGTTTCGCTTGTTTATAAAAATGGGGCTTTGGAAACCGGATCCACAAGAGGTGATGGAAAAATAGGCGAAGATGTAACGCAAAATCTAAAAACAATAGAAGCGATACCTTTGGAGCTTAATATCCCAACAAAAAAACAAATAGATGATTTTTTAAAAAAGTTTAGCAATGTGGATAGAAAACAATTTTTAGAGAAAATCGAAAAGTTTAGCGGTAGAATAGAAGTGCGCGGAGAAACTTTTATGAGCGCAAGTACTTTTGATAGATTAAATAAAGAAAACGCAAAGAAAGGGGGGCAGATTTTTGCGAATCCAAGGAACGCCGCAGCAGGGAGTATTAGGCAGTTAGATTCAAAAATAACTGCAAAACGGAAATTAGATTTTTTTGGCTATGACTTAATTGCTAATTTTGGGCACGAAACCCATGAAGAGGCGCATGAGATATTAAAGTTAATAGGAATAAAAACAAACCCCAATAATAGATACTGCAAAAATTTGGAACAAATTCAAAAATTTTATAAAGAAATTGAAAAAAAACGTCAAAAACTTGATTATTGGCTTGACGGGACAGTAATAAATTTAAATAATATAAATTTATTTAAAAAACTTGGAGTCGCCGGGAAAACCCCACGGGGCATAGTTGCTTATAAATATCCTGGTGAAGAGGCAACGGGAAAGATTTTGAAAGTAAGTTGGGATGTTGGAAGAACGGGCGCAATAACGCCGGTTGCAACTTTAGAACCAATGCAGATAGGGGGTACCACAGTGACACATGCAACGCTCCATAATCCGGACGAAATAGAGCGGCTTGATTTGCATATCGGAGATACGGTTATTGTAGAAAAGGCCGGTGATGTAATACCAAAAATAAAAAAAGCAATAAAAAATTTACGGCCGAAGAATGCAAAAAAAATAAGCATTCCGCGCCAATGTCCGATATGCGGGGAAAATTTGGAAAGGAAAAAAATAAAAAAATCACCTAAAAAAGAAATTTCAGGTGCAATATTATACTGCCCTAATAAAAAGTGCGCGCGAAAAAATATTAGAGGGATAATCCATTTTGCATCAAAAAAAGCATTTAATATAGAGGGAATGGGTAAAAAAATAGTTGAACAGCTTGTGACAGAGGGGTTAATAAACACACCTGCCGATATTTTTAGACTTAAAAAAGAGGATTTGGAACCATTAGAACGGTTTGCGGAAAAATCCGCTGAAAATACGATAGAGGCGATAGAAAAGTCTAAAAAAGTATCTCTGCCTCGTTTTATTTTTGCGCTTGGTATTTCTAATGTAGGGGAAGAAACCGCAGACGCATTGGCGCGCAAGTTTGGCTCTTTAGAAAAATTACAAAAATCTGGGCGCGAGGAATTGGAAAATATTGAAGATGTAGGTTCTGTGGTGGCAGATTCGATCGAGAGATTTTTTAATGATGAGAGTGGAAAACACTTAATTGAAAGCTTGAAACAAAACGGTGTAGACGTAGAAGATATTCACATCAGCCAGCATCAGCCACTTCGCGGTAAAACCTTTGTTTTAACCGGCGGATTGGATAGTATGACTCGTGATGACGCAAAAAAGAAAATTAGAGATTTGGGAGGAGATGTATCTTCTTCGGTTTCAAAAGAAACGGATTTTGTGGTTGCCGGCGCCGACCCGGGGAGTAAATTTGATAAGGCAAAAAAAATAGGCATAAAAACATTGGATGAAAAAGATTTTTTAAAGTTGATAAAATAATTTTTTGTAAATCATTGTCCATAATATTAGTAGCCCGACTCTTAACATCTTGAAAAAAATAAAATAATTCTGTAAAATATAAGATATGAAGTTAAGTAAGGAAGATGTGCAGAAAATCGCGCTTTTAGCGCGGATAGGAATAAAAGAGGAAGAATTGTCAAAATATGGTGACGAGATGTCATCTATTTTGGAGTATGTAAATAAATTGCAAGAAGAGGACACCGCCGGCATCAGCTCTAATTTTTATATAACCGATCTTGAGAATAGTTGGCGCGAAGATGAGCTAAAAGGGTGTACTGAAGCGGAGCGCGAGCTTATTTTAGGCAATATGCCGGAAAAAGAAGGGGATTTGCTGAAAATAGTAGGAGTGTTTAAAAAATAACCACGGATTTTTAGACACAGATTACACAGATAAAAATTTAAAGAAAGATGATATGAAATTAAATGAACTTACAATTAAGCAGGCGCATGAGGGGTTAAAAAGCAAGGATTTTAGCGCTTTATCTCTTGTAAATGACTGTATTACAGCGATAGAAGAAAAAAATGCCGACTTAAATGCTTATTTAAGCGTTTTTAAAGAATCTGCAATTCGCGATGCAAAGCGTGTGGATGAGAAGCTGGCGCAAAAAGAGGAAATCGGTGAATTGGAAGGGATACCTTTAGCAATAAAGGATAATATTTTAATACAGGATACAAAATGCACTGCCGGTTCAAAAATTTTGGAAAATTATGTAAGCGCGTATGATGCCACAATAATTAAAAAATTGCGTGAGGCGGGAGCCATATTTTTAGGTAAAACAAACATGGACGAATTTGCTTGCGGATCTTCAACAGAAAGCTCTGCATTTGGTCCGACAAAAAACCCGCTTAATCAAAAAAAAGTTCCTGGTGGTTCATCGGGTGGGAGCGCAGCTGCTCTTTCCGCGGATATGTGTCTTGGCGCATTTGGGTCGGATACGGGCGGAAGCGTCCGACAGCCGGCTTCTCTTTGTGGGAATGTCGGCTTCAAGCCTTCTTATGGCAGAGTTTCGCGTTATGGACTTATGGCATTGGCTTCATCTTTTGATCAAATAAGCCCTTTCGCAAAAACAGTGGAGGATGCGGAGCTCTTGTATAAAACAATCGCCGGAAAGGACTCCCATGACTCTACGACTGTGGATAAGCAGTTGGGATTGGATGAAAAAATAAATTTTAAAAAATTGCGCGTTGGTCTGCCAAAAGAATATTATAAAGGCCTCGGTGGAAATATAAAAGATAAAATAGAAGAAAAAGTAAATATTTTAAAAGGTCTTGGCGCAGAAATAAAAGAAGTATCTCTTCCGCATACGGATTACGCGCTGGCGGTGTACTATATAATTATGCCCTCAGAACTATCCTCAAATTTGGCGCGTTTTGATGGAGTCCGTTATGGTTACTCCGCATATAAAAATGGCTCAGTAAAAAATCTTTTAGAAGCTTATATGGAGTCTAGGGCGATTGGTTTTGGAAAAGAAATAAAGCGTAGAACAATGATAGGTACATATGCTCTTTCATCTGGCTACTATGACGCATACTATAAAAAAGCGACAGCTGTCCGAGCCGTTATAAAACAAGATTTTGATAAGGCATTTAATGAAGTTGACTGTCTTATTACCCCAACATCTCCTTCAGTTGCTTGGAATTTGGGAGAAAAAATGGATGATCCGTTAAAAATGTATCTTTCTGATATTTACACTGTAAGCGCTAATGTTGCCGGGATTCCTGCAATATCTATACCATGCGGAGACATAGATGGTCTGCCGATAGGCCTGCAGGTTATGGGTAGGCAATTTGATGAAAATACGGTCTTACGTACTGCAAAAGAATTATATATATAAAAAATGCCTGTAAGAATATGGGCTATAAATCTTATTTAGTATGAAGGATGAATATTTTTCAAACAAAAAACAAGATTCAACAAGACGTGGAGCAGATAAGCCACGTTTTCCAAGCTCGGAACATAAAAAAGGGAAAACCGCTGTTTTAATTTGCCCAAAATGCCATGCTGTTTATTTCGATAAACATTGGCATGATAACGAATTTTTATCTCAAGCATATAAATGGAATAGGGGCGTTTCTTATCAACTTTGCCCGGAAGATAAATTAATAATGCAAGGCGGAGGCAAAGTTAATTATGAAGGAGAGCTAGTTCTTTCAAGAATTCCTCAAGACCTATTAATGGAAATTGCCCGAGAAGTGCGGAATATTGCAAAACGAGCAAAAAAACGTGATCCTGAAGATAAGGCGATGCGTATAGAAATAAAAAAAAGCAGTATCCGCGTATTGACAACAGAAAACCAATTGGCTGTTTCAATCGGAAAACAAATAGATCATGCCCATAAAGGTGGGGAGCTGGAAATAAAATGGTCTGAACGCGATAAATTGGCAAGAGTTTTTTGGAAGCATAAAAAGTAATTAAATTATATTAATGCTTAAAAAGCAGAGATTAAATATATGGCAAACTTATTTTTCATTTTATTAATTTTGTTAACAATAGGCGTTTTTGTTGCCGGTTTTTTTATTATCCGCAATTTGCGGAAGCCTGTTTTGCCGGAGGCCGCAAGCATAAAACAAAAATGGGAAGAAGTGCAAGACTTGGCTGAAAGCAATGCGGAACTTTCCTGGAAAATGTCTGTAATTGAAGCTGACAAATTGATGGACTCGGCTTTAAAACAGGCAGGGATGAGGGGGGAAACAATGGGAGAACGCCTTCGTTTTGCCGCTTCACGCCATCCAAAAATTCAAAATATCTGGGAAGCTCATATTTTGCGGAATGATCTTGTACACCAAACAGACCGTAAGATAACACAAGCCGAAGCGCAAAAAGCGTTGGATAAATTTAAACAAGGATTAAAGATATTGGGAGCGTTATAAATTAAAACTCATTATATCAATTTATATATAAAAATTTCTAATTCATCTAATTTCTAATTTACCTAATAAAATGTCCAATTCAAAAAATATCTAATGCCTAAAAAATTATTATTTGAAATTTTAGTATTTCGCCTTTGACATTTTATTAGAAATTAGGTGAATTAGGTGAATTTTGAATTTTCTCATATGATTCCCTATCTCCACTTTCTATATCTCCAGCTCGGATCCATCAAGATTTATACTTGGGGATTTTTTGTATCTCTCGGTTTTTTAATTACTCTCGCCATTCTTGTAAGGCAATATCCGAAAGAGAAGAATATGTTCATAGACCTTGCTCTATACATTATTATAGGGGCAATAATTGGTTCGCGGCTTTTTTATGTTGCGATTTATGCGCCCGACACGCTAGAGGCGTTTAAAAATATTTTCAAGATTTGGGAAGGCGGGATGGCTTCTTTTGGGGGTATTTTGGGTGGCGCTTCTGCAATGCTTCTGTATTTGCGGAAGAAAAAGCTTAATTTATATGAATACGCGCAAAAAATCGCCTTTATTCTGCCTCTTGGTCTTGCTATTGGCAGGATTGGATGCTTTTTAGTAAACGACCATCCGGGAATAAAAACAATAGCAATGCCATTTTCATTGGCATATCCGGACGGCGCGCGGTTTGACCTCGGGTATTTATTAATGCTTTTCAATGCGTTTTTATTTATGTACTTTTTAATATTAAGGAAGAGATCCCTCGACTCCGCTCGGGATAATTTTTCGCAGGAAGGCGCGAGATCCCTCGACTTCGCTCGGGATAATTTTTCGCAGGAAGGCAAGCGAAAAATTAGTTATCCACAGGTAAAACAGCTATATTTAGAAAATTTTTTGTTGATTTATGGAATAGGAAGGTTTTTATTGGACTTTTTGCGTATTGACGAGCCAAAGATAGCTGGACTAATTCCAAGCCAGTATGGTAGTATGTTATTAGTGGCCTTAGGGTCTTACTTAATTATTAAAACCAAAAAGCGCAATATATAAAATTATTATTTGTGTTACGCGCTGGCGGTAAAAAAATATGGGATTTTGGGAAAAGATTTTCGGTAAAAATGAGGAAAAGCCGAAAGACGATGAATCATCTTCTGAAATGGAAGGCGATGCTTCAAAAGAATCTTCCGAAGAAACGACAGAAGATGAAACAGAGGGTGGTTCAGAAAAAATGGAGATGTCGGCTCCTGATGAAGATACCGAGGGCGAAGAGGAAGTGGCCGTGGAGACCTCGGAAGAAGCGCCTTTAGAGGACGATTCAGCCGAAGTATCGGCCGAAGACGACTCAACAGAAGAGGCTTTGTCCGAAGATGAACCGGTGGAAGAATCCGGTGAAGAAGACGGTCAGAAGAGCTTCTAAATTTACATAAATAAAATTTATAAAGGACAACATCTCTTGTCCCGGAAGTTTATGTTTAAAAAAATACTAAATTCGAATAAACTCACAATAGTACTTTTCGTGCTTTTTGTATTAGCTTTAGTTTTAATACAACTTTTAATAATTTATATACTTGGTCACAAATATGTCGGATAACATAAGCATAAAAATAAATAGGAGGACTCTTCTTAACGTATTGTTATTTATCGTAGTCTTACTAGCGATTTTAGTATTGGCTGAAGTTGGTATAATCGCATATAGTATAAAAACCGGAGTCTTTTGCCAATAATTCTTTTAACTAAATACATTATCTCCTAAACCCTAATTTATCTTAATATGTACGATTTTTTATATAAAAAACAAGATGAAGGAGCGAATAAATTTGTCCTAACCTTAGCTCTCATTTGTGTTGCCACATTCTTGGGCGGAGCTATTTTGCTTTTCAGTCCGGCGCTTGCAAAAGGGAAAGCATTACTTAAAAACTTACCAAAGAAAGCGGAATTGATTGTTATTTTGCCTGAAAATTGCGATAATTGCTTTGATATTTATCAGGTAAGCGATTTTTTAGAGAGCGTAGTCGGAGTAAAATACAAAAAAGTAAAAGAATATAATTCAGATGAAACAAACGCCGACTTGCTGATAAAGGCCTATGATATAAAGAATCTCCCAACCTTTATTGTAAAAGGGGATTTAAAGGATCTAAAGCTTGATGAGTTATTCAGCGAAGAAAATATCGGGCAATACGATGATAATGTGTTTGTCTATAAAAATTATTTTCCGCCATACTATAGCATAGAAGAAGGCAAAGTGCGCGGAGAATTTGAAATCACCTATCTTACTGATGAAAAATGCATCGGTTGTTATGACGTGCACTTGCATGATGTGGCGCTTCAAAATCTTGTCATGACTCCTACGGCAAGCTCTACAGTTGATGTTTCCACAACAGAGGGCAAAGATTTATTAAATAAATATCAAATAAAACATGCGCCGACAATGTTATTAATGGGAGATCTCAATGCGTATCAAAATTTCAACGAACTATGGAAGACGGTTGGAACGGTTGAGTCTGATGGCACGTATATATTTAGGGAAGATGGGCTTAAATTGATGGGTGTATATGAAAACGTCTGGACAAAAGTACTATATAACAAGGAATAGGAAAAAGTTAATATTATCAAATAAACGGCTCAGACAAGATTGTCTGAGCCGTTGACTTTTTGAAAAAAATAAGTTAAACTAAAAATAGTTTTAATGAATCAAAATGGAAGGGTCGCCTAGTGGCCGATGGCGCCCCGCTTAAAGGAGGAAATAAATTTAAAGAATTATTTAGATTACTAGAGGATTGACAATAAAACGGAGAGATGTCCGAGCGGTTTAAGGAGCACGCTTGGAAAGCGTGTGTAGGGAAACTTACCGTGGGTTCAAATCCCACTCTCTCCGTTTTATTGTCAATATGGTACGTCTCGCAGGGCGGGATATACCGAAAGGTATCGAGGGTTCGAATCCCTCCCCTTCCGTTTTAATTTTATAAAAACGCTTTTTTTGAGCCGTTTGTAGAATTGCGCGACGGGCATTGCCGTCACATTGTTTCCAAAATAACCATAAACACAACACATTGTTTTTTATTTTTCTCTCAATCTATGTTATTTAAAAAAGCCCGTTTCGGGTTTTTTTAATAAAAGCGTTTTTAGCATTATAATTTATATGGTATAATAAAAATATATAATTATTAAAAAATAATTTTAGAAATATGGCAAAAAAAATATTGGTTATCTTGGCTCATCCCAGAAAGGGGAGTTTTAGTGACGTGCTTGCTGATGCTTATATTGAGGGTGCTAAAAATTCCGGCGCGGAATTTAAAGAAATCGTTCTGCGAGAGTTAAAATTTGATCCTATCCTTTGGAAGGGCTATAACACGTCTCAAAAATTAGAGCCCGTTTTAAAAAAAGCGCAAGAAGACATACAATGGGCAGACCACTTGGTTTTGGTTTATCCTTTGTGGTGGGGGAGCGTTCCAGCATTGCTAAAGGGTTTTATTGAGAGGGTTTTTTTGCAGGGGTTTGCACTTAGATATAAAAAGAATCCCCACGTTGTTATAACAGAGCCTTGTTTTAAAAATAAATCTGCGCATTTGATTGTAACCATGAATGCCCATCCTCTTATATATCAATTAGTAATAGGAAATCACGGTTTTAAGTTAATGAAAAAGGCGATTTTGGGAGTATGTGGCATAAAGCCAGTGCGTATAACAAAAATAGGGCACATGTCGCTTAAAACAAAAGCAAAAAGACAAAAATGGGTTGAAAAAATTAAAAGAAAAGGGAAAAAACTTTTATAAGTCTATAATTCATCAAATAATTTATATTTTTCAAATT
>JAHINX010000027.1 GCA_018895765.1 Patescibacteria group bacterium | reverse complement strand
CCTTAATCCCCCTTTTCCAAAGGGGGAGAAGAGAAGGAGGGATTTATAAATTATTTTTTGGTGCTTCGTCGTTAATATTATTAGTTGGAATATTTTTAACACAAAGCAGAGGCGCGATTTTAGGGATGGTTTTTGGCATATTTATCGGGGCGGTATATTTCTGTATATTTAATAAAAATAAAAAAATAAAAAAAATAATTTTGTCGGCATTAGTTATTTTTATTATTTTAGGCGGTTTGGTTTTTGCTTTACGGGAACAAAATTTTATTAAAGAAAATGCAATTTTAAATAGGATAACCAGTATTTCTTTGGCAAAAGGCACCGGGAATACACGTATTCTCGGCTGGGAAGTCGCTTTAAAAGGAATTGTGGATCGTCCGTTTTTGGGATGGGGACAGGAAAACTTTCATATCGCTTTTAATAAATATTATAATCCGGAGTTATTAAAATATTCTTATTATGAAACATGGTTTGACAAACCGCATAATATTGTTTTGGAAATGGGTATAAATGGAGGTATTTTTGGAGTTTTATCATATTTGGGAATATTTGGTGCTGGTTTTTTTCTTTTACATAAAAAAAAGGATATTTTTAGTTTACCTGAACGGGCCGTTATTTTTGGTGGAAGCGTGGCTTATTTTGCGCAAAACCTTTTTGCCTTTGATACACCAGTTTCTTTGCTATTATTTGTTGTTGTTTTAGGGCTGATTTCCGGGCTTAGAGAGGGTGGCGAGAGGGAGAATAGAAAAATTGCCTTGACGCCTTTGGTGGCCACTGTGATCATAATTTTGATATTTGGCTGGATTTTAAATATAAAGCCGCTTTTGGCGAGTGCGGAGTTAAGACGAACAACCCTTCTATATGAAGTAGGACAAAAAAATGATGTTGATGGATATAAGTCCGCAATGCAATTATTTAATCCGTATAAAGAAGAGTGGCGGGATGATTTAGCAAAGAGTATTATTTCGGATTTAAGACTTCAGGGAAATTTTTATTCTGATGAAGAAATCTTTTATGGAATTTCGGAATTGCAGAAAAATGTTATAGAGCATCCGAATAACGCATATAACCATATGCTTTTAGGTATTTTTTATACTGAAATGTTGCCAAAAGATAAAAAGTATTTAGAATCGGCAAATAAAGAATTTGAAAAAGCTTTGGCACTTTCTTCAAAAAGACAGCATATTTATTTTGCCATGGGAAGATATTATGTTCTTTTTGGCGATATTGAAGGCGCAAAACAGATGTATCAAAAAGCAATAGACCTTGAACCGAATGCGTCAGTCGCTTATTGGGAGGGTGGAAAAAACTTATTATTGATGGATGAAAGTGATGAATTGGGAGAAAAATTGGTGATTAAGGCATTTGAAATGGGTTTTCAGACAGGAGAGAAAAATGAAATATTATTTTTATTTACAAAATTTAGCGAAAAATTTTTAAATGAAAAAAAATATAAGGCCTTAGCTGGCTTATATGAAAACATGCAGATTGTTGAGCCGAATAATGCTAAATGGTCTGCGCAAACAGCAATGTCCAGATATTTGGAAGGAGATTATGTTTCGGCTTTAAGAGCGATTGAAATAGCGATTGAAATTGACGAAAGCTATAGGGAAGAAGGGGAGGCGTTTATAAAAATGATAGAAAATCACGAAACTAACGCGAAACAGTAGAATCGCGAAACTACGCTAAGTGCTTTCGCGATAGTTTTGCGTTTTAGTTTCGCGAAGGTTTTGCGATTATATTTTATGTTTACTTCCAACAATTTAATCAAAATAATCAAGCTCGGTGTATACGCGGCGCTTCTTGCCCCACTTATTTATATTCCTCAAACTATTTTTGGGACGGTTTTTGGCAAGATGATTTATTTTCAGATAATAATAGAGCTGGCCTTGCCATTTTTTATTTATTTAATAATTTTTTATAAAGATTTGCGACCAAAAATTGATTTATTGACAAAATTAATTTTATTATTTTTCGGGATTATTTTTATTTCATCAATTTTTGGTGTTGATTTTAGTCAAAGCTTTTGGGGAGAGATGTCGAGAATGAGGGGTATATTTACATTATTGCATTTATTGGCGTTTTATTTTTATATAATTACGGTATTTAGAACTAAAAGCGATAGAAAGCAACTTTTATTTTTTGTTTTGCTCGTGGGTTTTGTAATGGCTATTTTTGGTTTTTTTGAGCGGCTATATCCGCAGATAAATATAGACAAGACAACCGTAAAGAGTTCCGCGGCACATCGCGTTATGTCAACTACCGGCAACTCCATTTTTTTTGCCGGCCTATTGCTTTTTATGTTTTTTTTGTCGGTTTATTGCTTTTTTATTGAAGAAAAGAGATACCGTTTTGCATTTTTGCCCCTTGCGGCATTTTTTGCTTTGATTATGTTTTATACGGGCACGCGTGCGGCTTTAGTGGGATTTATTGCCGGAATATTTTTCGCGGTTATATATTTATTTTTCAAAGCGCCAAAAAAGAAGAAGGCGGTTATTTTGGTCGGTTTTTTACTTGTCGTGACGCTTTTAGCTGGGATTTTAGGGCTTTCCAAAATT
>JAHINX010000026.1 GCA_018895765.1 Patescibacteria group bacterium | reverse complement strand
GGCCTGTTTTTATTTTTAATCCGCTGGCGGAAATCTTCAACTTCAGCGCCCTCTCCTCCGGCTTGATCCGCTTTCCATTTACGCCACTCGCCAATTCCTTTCTTTTGGGTACCCGTTCCCTTCTCTTCCAATGATTCAAGTAATTTTGGATTTGCTTTTTCTATTGCTTCAATAAATCCAGCATCTCCCCATGCTTGTTCTTTTATTTTACCTGCATTTTCAAGGCTCAGATTTCTTGCTGTATCGGCTTTCCCTTTCTGATCCATAAGATCTGGTCTTGCTTCTTCAATTTTATCCAATTTTTCGTTTATATTCGGATCAATATCCTTAGCTTTCTTTAATGATTTTGATAATCCTTCATATTCTTTAGCCTTTGCTCCATGCCAATCTTGTCTTGAAAGCCCAGTTTTTTTATCAACTATACTGCCGGCGCTATTTTTCGTTCCCTCAAAACTTTCTCTTTGTAATTCACCCAGCCTATCCCTTTGTAAAGCGATTAATTGCTTCTTTTGAGTGTCCGTTATCGGACCGCCAAATCCTTCAAGACGCTTTTGCATCCTTTCTTTTTCTTTTGGCGTTAAACTTTGTATATATGAAGTTTCTTTGGTGTATCTCGCCCTCTCTTGTCCCCGTAATTTTGCCACTCCTCTTGACGCAAGCCCGCCAACCAACGGAACCCCGGCTAATCCTCCTAAAATAGGAAGAGCGGCTCTTCTCGCACCTCTGCCGGCTGCGCCGGCCGTTTCTCTTGCGGTGTACCTCCCGACTCTTCCAGGCACTGCGCCTGCTTTTCTTACCGCTCCGCTCGCAAACCCATTAACTTTGCCAAGCGCAAAACCAGCAATCCCACCCCCGGCGCTTTTCATACTACTTGCCATATATAATGAACCTAATAACATACCAATACCCATAATATACGAAAGCATATTTTGCGGAGTACCGATTTTTGTTAAAGCAGTATTTGGCAACTGGGATGACTGCTCGGATGCCGCCTGAGTCTGTCCAGTGCTATCGGTATAATTCTTAATTACAGTGGTTCCATAATCCCCGGTTCCCAAAACCAATAAAGAAAGCCATAGGAAAAATGCCAAAATCGGGCCTATCATAATATTATCCAAAAACATAGCCCACCACTCGCCATATTTTTGTTTCATCTTTCCTCCCGGCCAAACAGACGCCATAAATGCCAGTGGCGATAAAATAATCAAAAACCAAAGCATAATTATGCGCATTACAAGAACCAAAACCATAACAACCAATACCACTACGGTGACAATCATCATAATGAGAGCCAAAAGCATTGCCGCAAAAATTTGAGCATATTGGAGTCCTCCCGGCACTGCTCCCAGTTGTTGTTGGTCAAAATTCATCAAGTCGGTAATTTTTAGCGCGTTCACAAAATTTCCTCCTGCCGCGGCCTGAAAGCCGTTTACAAAAGTGAGCATCACCACCTGACCCAAGTCAATAAAAATTCCACAAATTGTTCTTGAAAAATTTATCACTACCGCCATTATAAGAAGGCGCGGAAGCATTTTTTGATATTTATAATCCGAAACATTGAATATTGTGGCAAAAGCAATCACCAGAAGAATAACAATAAAAAACATATTGACCACATCGCGGACAACGGCCCACCCTTCTGCAACTGCCGGAGAATTTACAAATTCGTTATAAGAAGCAACGGCAACCAAAAGATATACAAGCTGAACGGCAAGTTTTCCCAAAAGACCAACTGCCTGCTGAACAACCCAGCCGATAGCTGCTTGAACGGTATCCATACCAAAGGCATATGTAATCCGGGGTACCAAAAGACAAATTGCAACTAAAGCAACTATGGTTAAAATTTTTTTATTCTGTATTAATTTACGCATAAGTATAATGCGGCTTTTTATATATACATTATACCATAAAAAAACAAAGATAATAATATCTGACTACTAATAAAGTATTCAGTAATAATATTCTATTTTTATAATTCAGAAATATCAAAAAATAAGCTTGAAAACTAATTTTTTTAGTTAAATTTTATCTAATTTTAGATAAACTGTAAGCAAGGGTATTGACAAAAGTATTAGATTGTGCTATACTTTCTGCTATGAAGAGATAAATTGTCTCCAATGGTGGGGATAAAATCTCAATGAACAAACAAGAAGGAGAAACGAAATGAAGAAGACTCTGGCGTTCCTTTGCTTGATCATGCTTTCGGCCTCCGGGTGCGCAACCTACACCAGCGCAGCGAAAATCGGCAACCAGGTCTACCTCACCGGCGCAGGCAACTGGGTCAAGCGGTGCACCGAAACCCAGACCCAGCTGATCTGCGAGAAGCTCGAGGTCCAAGAGGGCAATGTTCCGCTGGAAGTCGTGCCCGCCGTCTCCCCGGAGAACAGGCAGAAGCAGCTTGAGGCGATGATGCCCTCGCTCCGTTCTCGCAAAACGCCGTAAATCCGACAAACTCGCATCGAAACCCAACGAGTATAAATAAGGGTTTCTTTTTTTATAAGAATATTCAATGATTATTGCGAATCTGCTACTCTAAAAATGGCTAAAATATACAAAAATTCAGCTAATTTTAGCTGAATTTTGATTTAAATAGAGAAAATAGATAATTTTGAAAGATTTTTAAAGTTTATTTTTGAAAATTTTGGTCATTTTTAACAAGTTTTTTGGAGATTTTTTATCTAATTTTAGCTAAAATATTGATAAAAGACTTGACAAAACCTTTAAAGTGTGCTATACTATATCCAACAAAGAAAATCGGAAACCAAATTGCTCTCGGGGCGACTCGGGGCAAAAACCTTCAAACAAGGAGAAATGCAATGAAATCCATGATCACCGTTCTTTTCACCATCCTTTCGCTCGTTCTCTTCTCTGCCTGTGGTGGCGATGAGACGACCGGCGGAAACGGCTCTGGTGGCGCAGTCGGCGAGGTCGTCGTAGTAGACGACTCCGGCCTTCCCCCCTGCAAGCTGGTGCCCTCGCTCATCTTAGGATTAGTTTCTAATGATCCCAGCGACGAATCCTTTTCTGTCACCGGAGGGTTAAACTCCACCGACCCAGAAACGTTCCTCTCAATTCTTGGGTATAACGGTGAATATCACTTCAAAAGCAACGATCAGGGCTTTTTCTCGTTTTCCCTCCCCCTTGGAGACATGGATAGAGAGCTTTGGCCGGGAGACGTTGTTGTCTTGCAGGCGAAACATCCAAAGGTGTGCGCAACCACCCAGCTTGCGATAGAACTGATAGACGCGTATATTTACTTCTCTCACGCCAACTAACCCAATCCACCAACTACAATCCCCTGAGATTTTATCTTAGGGGATTATTTTTTTAATCAATTGCTGGCTGTAAAATAATCTTCCCTTCATAATAAGCTCCTGTTTGTTTCCTTGTTGTTCCGTTTGGCAACAAAATCGTTTTTGCAGGATTTGAAGTACTATCAAACCTATTATCGTTTTTCCAATTATCTACTATAACAATCTCGGGATTAAACTCACATTTACCTGTACTTGGATAATAAGATGAACTATTTTGATTACATGTATAAGTATGCTGAATTTCAAAGTATGCCTCATCACAAGCGTCTGGAGAATTTCCAAAAGTTAAGAGGCTCCCAGTACAAGTTGAACTTCCTGGACAATCGCTGTCTGATTTACAAACAATACCAGATCCTCCTGGTCCGGAACAAACGCTTGCTTCTTCTGTGTTGCTTGTTGCGCATCGTGGCTTATGATTTTTATACATTCCATCTGTGGTTTCTACATCAAATTTTCCCTCACCTTCCCAATCAACCTGGATACTCTTTATAGGCATCTGATTAGTATCAGCCCAGAAATAAAATCTCATTATCGCAAGATACTGCCCGTCTTTAACATTTATATCACCACTAGTAATATTATTTATAACAATCCTATTAAATGTATTAACCGGATACTGATTATTGTCTAATTTTAAAGAGGGCGTATAAGAATATATCATCGGGATTTGGCCTGTCTCGCTCTGGTCAAGTTGACAAGCCGGTTCACTAGGGCTTAAACCGCAATCAATCTCCGTATATCCCGTTTTTGTATTCCACTTAAATACCTTAAATACTTTTCCAAAAATATTTGATATATAATTTAAAGCGCTTCCACCAACCGTTTCGTCAAGAATATTCGGTTTTCCAGATATCGCTGTAAATAGCGAGGAATTATCAACTTTAAAATCAATGTCTGTGATATCGTCATTAGACGGCTGAGGAGTTCCACAATTTCCCTTGCACGACCATGGCACTCCGGCAAACTTATACGTATTAACAGTGTAATTACTATACCAATTTTCTGTTTTGCCTGGAGAAATATCCGATGCCGCGCTTCCAAATGGTTGCATTTCATAATTGTAATGATACGGCACTAATATATTTGCAGGAGAACTTGGCATAAAATTAGTTGGATATTGTTCCGCTCCTTTTTTATTATCCGGATTATATTGCCAAAGAATATTAGTATTTGCCATGTTATTGTTTGATGCTACATCTACCACAACTTCGCAAAGCTCTTTCATTCTAAAACTTATCTCAAAAATAGCTCCATGAAGCTGATCTTTTCCGCCTTGAGCTCCGGAGGTGCATCCGGCTACATCTATACCCTGTAAAATATTGTTTATAAATCTAAATTTTAGCGCATAGGCATCTTGCGCAACCTCGTCGCCATTTCCACAAAAATCATCTATATCTTCTATGTCGTCATTACCCACATCGGGTAAAGTGAATAAATCTACAGCCAAATAATCTCTTTTTGTTCCATCAACTTCTTCATTATCATCATAACGAAAATACCAATTATCACCGGATGAAAGCGACAAAGCTTTTTCTTGACCTTTTAGACCTCCGTTATTTTCTTCGCCCATACAATTATCTGTCTTTTTTATACCATCGCAATAACCAGTCCCCGCCATATAATTAGTCGTTTCTTGGTCACTGCGAACATAAAATATTGTCCCCACATCCATATCAAGCCGTTCTTGGTCTAACACTTTAATTCTTATCAAATCTATCTGATCTTTATTTATCGGTTGATTAGTAAAAGAAGTATTAAAAGATTGTTTTAATCCAAAATTGGTCGTATCTTGATCAGACATTACAATAGAAACGCTTTTCGCTCCAAGCCATGCATTTGAAGCAAAGGCTCCGAACCCTGAAAAAGTTTCATCCGTTCCGCAAATTCTTGATGGGAAATAGACCCCTTGTCCATTAAAACATTTTGTTGAAATAGCCGGTGATAAATTTGCAAAATTATCATAATAATTTTTTGGATTTCTTGAGTTTATATCATAATTTCCGCTTGCCTGGAGGCAATAATATTTTCCCGCGCCGAGCGGAGGAACATAACCGGCAGTGCGGAACTGATTATAAATATCGCGCGCGCCCGGAACCAAATCCTGCGGAAGCCAAGTAAGACAGGCCTTTTGTGTTTTGTCGCCGTTTATCGGAGTTGATAAATCCTCTTCTATACAATATCCCTGCCAACCAATAACATCGTCTTGACGTTTTAAGGCTAAACAAGTTCCGCCTCCTGTATAATCCCCGCAGGAGTTTTTCGGATCATCTTCATATTTTACGCCCGGAGTGCAAGGCTGTCCGTCTTTTAGTCCGCCCTGACAAATGCCCGAAGCGACATTTCTATTTCCATAAGAAATATATTTTTTTGTTGTGGCATTGCCATAAGTAACTTTTGTATAATCACAGAAACAATCTTCGCCATATTCGCAAATGTTAGCGTTTTGAAATGCTTGACCTCTAACCTGCAGAAGATTTCCGTTTATATCATATTCGGCAACAGATGCCGGGAATGGAGAATCTTGTTCCGGATATCCTCGACAAATCGTTCCTTCTGCCGCGCTTTTAACCAAAGTCGAACCATCCAAATCATATTGGCCGGATGTCGTTATGATTGTTGACACGCCCAAAACAGTACCAATTGTTTTTTTCTTATTAGCATATAATATAAATTCTTTTTCTGTTGTGCCTATGTCCTGCGTTTTAATATCTGTAACTGGAAATTGATTACCAACCGAATATCCTGAATAGTCCATAGCATACCAGCCAGTATCCCGCCTGGTATAATAATCAGCATCCAAAATCCATCCGCTATCATCGTTAGTTGTTAAAAAATTAGCACAAGAGGCGTTTCCAGAAGAAGCGCTATATTTATTGCAAAGCCCGAGTTCAACACAAACCGGTTTTTCTTTGTTGGTAATCGGGTCTGTCGCTTTGATTGTTGTCTTGCATGCCAGCCACTCTCCGCATTCTCTGTCACGAGTAACTTTTAAAATAGTGTTGGCATTTGGCGGAAAGTGGAAACAGCTTCCTGTGTATGTAATAGTTACTGGAATTCCAAATATCGGCACTGTCGCAGTAGTACCCGCTCCCGGACAATTTGTATCAACGCTACAAATCTTAAATGGATCATGTCCCCAACCAAATATTGGATTTATACCGCAAAATGCATATTCTGCAACCGGCGGAACCAGCTTTTTCGCTTGAGCTGCCTTATCATAACTCACTTGAGTAAACCACTTTAATGTGGTGTCACTGGTTTTATTAAACAACACGCACCCCTCTTCCAAAGAAACATTTCCGCTGCAATCAGGGTCGTTTTCCAAATCCTGTAATTTTTCATTATCAATCAAATAATACGGCTGTCCGTTTGGATTGGCAGACGAGGTATCAAGCGGGTCAATAATCTCTGTGCATCCGTTCTGGCTTGAGGGGCAAAGGCCGACTGAACCAATATAATCCTTGTCCGCATTTCTCCAGATTCCATAAGTATTATTTGTTATAAACCCGGAATAACATGGCTCGCTGGTTCCCCTCTTATACCAGCCAGCAGAACTAACTGCGCCCTGCCCTTTATATTCGCAAAGTGAAGCTGGAACCTTGAAATAATCAACGCCCTTGTCGCTTGTCCACGATTCGCATCCTTCGGCTTCTGCTGTGCAAAGGACAGAGTCGTAAGTATCAGGCAAATTTTTATAATAAACAGTTTGCGAAGTCGCAGCAACCGCATCAGTAACCTGACTCGTATATTCGTACACTGAAAAATTGCGAACCCTATGTTCATTATTCAACCCTCCGGTTCGTGCTCCCAAACCAAAATGAGTTCCAGCAAGGCTACGGGCTATGTCTGTATAGTTTATAATCAAAGCTCCGTCCAAATAAACTTTAATATTTTTATTATTGCTATCTAAAACAACTTTTGCGCTTCTCCATATACTATTATCAATGTCGTTTGCAAAATATTGCTCCAAAAGTTCACCATTATAGGACAGCTGTACTGTATTATTATTATATTCATCGTAAGCCACAATATATCCGCCGGCAGATGCCTCTTCTCCTGTAGCAGGAGTAGTATTGAAAAAATAAAAGTAGACGGCGTCTGCTCCACTACCCAAACCTGTCCAAAATTCAAATTCTCCGACTATATTTTTTGAAGGATTTAATACAAACTCCCATTTGCCGACTGTACCTGCTCCAAGTGGCGTCAATAACACGTATTGTTGCGCTGGGTTATATGTGGCAGAATCCAAAAGTTGTCCGCCAATTGTAGCACCTGATGCAGTTTCAGCAATATAAACAGTCTGTGGATTTGCTCCATATTGCAGACTTGCCCCATATAAACCTGGCATACCCATTTCCGCACATCCCAAATCCTTTTGATTGCAATATTTAGAACTGTCATCAATTATATAAATCGTCTTATCTGCATTTACTTCCACCGTTGATTCATCGCGGGCGGCAATATATGGAACGCCCGCGGATACTGCCTGGTTTATTAAATATACCTCTACATCATTAAACTTATTAAAATTTTTCTGTTGGATTACCAGCGTTGGCACCAAGCCATCCATTATCTTAAACCGGCAAGTAGCATGTCCTTTAGAAACTTGACAGACATTTACTCCGTTATATTGACAGTCGCCTCCGTCAAAATCATCACGGGAACAAATCGCATTATATATTTCATTTTTGTCGCTTCCACTATTATAGGTATCAATAAAAGATTTACATCCAACCGCTTTTTCACGGCATAATGAGCTGAATGATTTCAGATAAACTGAATTATTGCTCTTGTCGGAGTACTCTTTACAGCCAAGCATTGCCTGAGGCAGGCCCAAACCATTTATAGTGGCATCACATTCAGCTGGAGTATTCCAAGAATTTTTTACCAGATAAGTTTTTTGGCTTGCTTCCTGTAAAACGATATTGTCAATATAAAACCCATTTCCGCCAGTAAGGGCGAAATGCAAAGCGGATGTGGCGGGAATCTGTGCGCCTGCCCTTATCGGACCGACTTCATAATATTGCCATTCAGACTTAAGAGCGCTTATACTGAAAAAGTCTTCGGAAGCGTTCATAATCCCTATTTCCATATTTCCGCCACCCGGAGCTTTTGCCCAAAAGCTTAGCGTGTAGATGCCGTTTGCGCCAAGCAAAGAAGAAACATTTTTTTCTGTTTGTGCCTGGCCGATTACAGGTAAAACTTTTAATGAGTGGCCTCCGGCATTAAGCGCCTCGGGGCTTAGAGTGCCCGGCACAAATCCGCTGGCGCTTCCTCCTTCAAAATCATCCTGCAAAACTAGACGCATATTTGAAGCGGCGGATCCACTATACGCCCGGCATCCAGCTGCGGCGGCGCCACAGCTTACACTTTCCGCCTTATATCCTTTATATAAACAAAATCCTGCTTGGCCCTGCCAAATTCCTCCGGATAAAACGCAATCAGGCTCGATACTTTCCGTCTTACGATAATTTTTACAGTCGTCAGTTGCGATAATTGTTTTAGAGAGCAATCTATAAGAAATCTGCCCATTTTGATTATAAAATTCCCGGCAATCGGGATTATAACCCGGATCGGTTATTTCCGTTTCAAAAATTGCCTTACCGCAGAGCGCCGAATCTGTTCCTTCTATATACGCAGGTACAGGGCCAACTTCTCCGGGCAATGCTCCGCCTGTAACCAAGCGGTGCGAGCGAAGCTGATAGCCGGCGGTATCCGAACCCTCCCAAGTATAAAAAACCGTATTATCCGCTTCTCCCGGCTTTTTGCACATTCTTATAAAGCTGAAGTATTCGAGTGACTCTGTTTCTATGTCAGTAAATTCATCGCATCCCGTATCATTGGCATTACAGACGGCCGCCGTTGTTGGTATAAAATAAAGTGGAAATTTTTCTTCTTCAAAAGAAGCCTTCTCCTGCCTATAAGTTTCATATCCGACGCAAGTTGCCGGACAGACGTCATTTATACTGGCTACTCCCGGAACCGCGGGCTCGCCTGTTTTTGGAGTATATAATTCGCATCCCAGCTCTTCTTCTTTGCAGACTCCGGCATAACCGGCGCATGCCGGGTCTCCAGAATCAACGTCACAATTTAGGTATTCTGGAGCTATTTTTATATTTTTTGCAATCACGCTTCCATAACCAGAGAAAAGATACGCGGTGGCGCTGGCGCCTTCTTCAAGCTGGATCGCGTCAAATAGGATTTCTCCTTTTTTAACTGTGCCCAAATATATTTTTGCGTAAAGAGGCATTGCCGGCGTCAGGAACGCGCATGAGATTCTACTGAAAGAATCGCCGGATATTGATGATTGAAAAATCTGAGCGGTACCTTCTACAAAAGCCTGCTCAGCAGGAATATTACCATTGCAAGTTATAATAATATTTGAAGCATCAAAAATTTTTGTTGCGGCGCTGTCGGTAAATAAAGAAAATCCAATTGCGGCTTCGGAAGTTCCGCCCGCTTTAGACTGCTTAGCATAAACCGAAATAGCATAGGCGGTATTATTTTCCAGTCGGATTGGTTGATTTGGAGAAATGCCTTTTATTCCCTGTGAACTGTCTGACACCAAAACCGCTACGGAGCTATTATTAAACGCGTCGCTTACCAATAACGCGGAAGCACCTGTTAAAATATTCCAGTATTGTTTAAAATCTTCTCCCTCAAAAGATGAACCGCTTATCAAATTATAAGCTAACCCATTTGTTTTATCGTAAACCTCTGTGCATCCGGCTGATTTTACGTCGCATTTTTCCAAATTTTTATTAAAATAAATTGCATTGTCTGGCGACAAATCCCAGTTTCCGTATATCTGATTTACAGAATAAGGTCTGCAACCGGCGTTAAATGCCGTGCACATTGCAAAATCTAGGGTATTTTTTAGATAGCTGTCTGATTTTTGCTCGCTTGTTCTTGGCTTATAAGTCAAGCAGGAGTTGAACTGCTCGTCACAAACGTCCGCAGAAATGCGCCAAATATTTTTTTCTTTTGTGCAATATCCCCATCCACCGATGCAGTTGCCGTTTCCGTCTTCGGCAATACAGGATATTGGGTCGGCGCATTCTTCCGCGCGCATAGGACCGGCGGTAGAGAGAAGGGTTTGACCGTAGACCTGGGCTTGGCATTGCGTCTTCGGAAGGCGGAGCACCCAATTCGGATCAAGAAGATGGCAGTATGGATGCGCTCTATCGCGTTCTCCATCGGAGGTGCAGTTATTAAAACCGGCAATAACATCACTTAATGTTGGCGGGTTGGACTGGTCGGCTCCTGCTTCTGCCGCCAATTCAAAGCCGACCGGCACAATTCTGGCTTTGCGGAGTTTTACTAAATTACTATAACAATACCCTGTTGAGTAACAGTCTGTTTTTTGATTTCTAGAATCATTTGATGAAATAAGAGGTTTTGAACCGTCAAGATAACCTTGTTTAATTGCTTCTAAAATTGTAATCGGCCCGCCCTGGCTTGCCAATCGCACAGCCGAGGCAAAACCATCATCCAACACGCAGTTATTTATACTCTTCTCCACATCGCCCGGACATGCGGTAAATTCTATCAAAGGGTCATAATTTGAAGAAACAGTAATCTTTGGCTTGATAAGGTCGCTATAAATTTCTTGCGCCTTGCGCCTGCCGACTGCCGGACTTGCCGGAGTGGCTGATTGATTTGCGTCTGTCAAAAGATTTCCATTATCATCGGCAAATAAATCCCCGGGGAAAAGCCCAACCATAACCTTATTTAAAAGAGTTGAAAGCAAAGTATTGGTAAAGGTGGAAAGAGCGGCCGGCAAGATTTGATAAGCGCCTTTTTGCAAGGCATCTACATAAACCTGGTCGCTCAAATTTTGATTTTGCAAGGGCTTGTCCTTGTTGTAGGTGTCAAAAGTGCCCTTTACCACATCAGCCGGAGTTTTGATTTTTCCGGTTACAATGTCCGTCACGTCTTTCCAGCCCTTGTTGCTCAAACGCTCAATAATTGCGTTCTGGCTAGCCGTCTCCTGTTTGACAATCGCCAAGCTATTTAGCTCAAAAGCAACGCCCAGCTCGGATTGTCCGCCTTCAAACATAAAACCGACATTTTTTAGCAACTCGCCGGTACTGGCGGTAGAAACAAATGTATCCCAATTACTATAAATCTGGTTCCATTCGCATTTTGGCGCTGGCATGCCGCCCGGTATATTTGCCGCCAACCCGAGTTTGATTTTTACAAAAAGAGTCGGCATTGTCGGCGCGCAAAGATTAAATCCCAGTTTTCCCAAAGTACCTTCTGACAAGGTGCCAATAAAATCGCCGGCCGCATTAAGGGCAGTATCCTTGAAATAATCTCCCACTGACTTTCCGTCAAAAAGCGGCTTTTGTCCGCCTCCGCCGGCAGCAACCCAGACAGCCGCATCATAAGCCAACTTTTGAGTAAAATAATTCATCGCATTTACAAGCGCAAGCGTTCCTGTCTGCATTAAAGTAACGCCTATCTGCCTTGTAACCCTATCAAGAATGCTCATAGAATCTTGAGTTGGATTAGCAACTATCAGCTGCGCCTTTGCCGGCTTTGCGGAAACAGCAAAAAAACTAACGCTGGCAAAACAGAATAGAAATAAAGTTAAAATTGTGCGTTTAAAATAGGACATGATTAGCTTTTTAGCTACTTAGCTACTTAGCTTTTTAGGATTTATATTATTGTGCCGCTTTGCGGCCCAGACCCTAAGAAGCTAACCAGCTACTTCCTAAGTAGCTAATTTTGTGTTTCCTCCAACGTTTTATAATAAATATCCATTAAAGTAGCATCGTCAATTTGATCCAAAACGTCTTTTCCGATTCCCGAAGCCTCCAAAATCTGCTTTATGGCATCAACAGTAAGATTATTTATGTCAATACCGGCAGTATCAGACTGATCGGCGGAATTTTGGCTTATATCTGCGGCAGTCGGCACATCAAAACCTACCGGCTCGCTTGCTGTTTTAACCTGAACTCCACATTCTTTTCCTTCCGGACAGTTAGGGTCGCTCCCGCCTGAAACTTCTTCGCTGTCAAGCTTTCCGTCGGAATCCGAATCCTCCAGATAAGGGCTCGTTTCATAAATATAAAGTTCGTCATAATCGGACAGACCGTCTTTGTCAGTGTCTTTTCCCTGAAGTTCAAAAAATAAATTATCGGACGTAGCGGTTGTTATCGCCTGTCCCGGTTTTAATAAAAATGGTTTTTTTATATCATGTCCCAAATTCCATGCGCCAAAAATCAATGCCAAAACACCGGCGCACGCCAGCACTATTATGCCTGTCCTCTCTTTTTTGGGCATACTTATATTTCTACCTTATTGGCGACGTAGGGCGAGTGAAATAAAAAAGTTTACTTTTTCATTTCCGAGCCGAGAAGCCAACAAAGGGTAAGCACTCCATCCGTCGACTGACGAACTGCATCAATAATATCCAAGGCTTGCTCTGAGGTTAATACCCTTTATTATTTATATATATATTATATCATTTTTCAAACAAATCATGAACCTAAATAAAATAAAAAAATCAACTCGCTTTCTGGAGTTGAAAAAATATTTTCTAAAAATAAATTTTAAGTGTATTTTAAAAACTTTTCGGCTAATTTAAGCCAATCATCCTTTGATAATTCTTCTGCTCTGGCATTCTCTTTGATGCCTACCTCCAAAAATACTTCTCTCAGTTTTTTCTTGTCTAACTTTAGTCCTGTGGATAGGTTTGAGATAAGTTTCTTTCTTCTTTGTGAAAAACCGATTTTTGCAATTTTCAATACTTCCTCACTATAGGGTTTCGGGAGCCCTATAGTTAGTTTTATTACCATACTATCTATCTTCGGCGCTGGATAAAATGAGCCGGCAGAAACATTACAAACTTTTTCCGCTTTGCCATATAACTCCGCTAGGATTGTCAGCATTCCCCTGCTCTTGCCAAGCAATTTTTCTCCCACTTCCTTTTGCACCATTATAATAAGCAATTGAGGACGGCTCTCACTTCCCCTTCCCCCTCTTTCTGAGGGTGGGGTAGGAGGGATTAGAAATTTGCGGAATATTCTACCAGTAATATTATAAGGAATATTAGCAATTAGCTTGTAGCTTGTAGGTTGTAGGTTGTAGGTCAAAATATCGGCATTTATTAATTCCAAGTTTTTTTCATCTTTAAATTTCTCTTTTAATAATTCAAAAAGTTTTTTGTCTTTTTCAACCGCAATGACTTTACCGGATTTTTTTATTAATTCTTCAGTTAAAACGCCAAGTCCCGGGCCAATTTCTAAAACCGTATCTTTTTTAGATAATTCAGCAGAATTTATAATTTTTTCCACTATCCCTTTATTAACTAAAAAATTCTGCCCGCGGAACTTGGAAGGTTTAATATCATACTGTCTAAGAATATCCTTCATAAATTTATATTTTTATTATTCAAAGCAAATCTCTGTATTATGTATAAAGCCTGCCTGCCATCGCTATGCTCAGGCGTTGTGGGCGCCGGGGCTTTTTTCTTTTACCTCTTTTTCCTCCCCCTGTACTCGGGGGGAGGTTAGGAGGGGGGCAACAATATAATAATATATCAATATAACAATTTTTATATCCTTATCTCCCCTTCTCTTAATATTTCAATCTTCCCATTCTTTGTTATTTTTATTATCGTAGATGATTTGCGAAGCGGGAGTCGGCCGGCATCCAAAATTAAATCCGGCTGATACTTTTGATTTTCAAAACTTTTTATAATGGTTTTTATATCATACGGATCACCTTTGCCGGAAATGTTTGCTGAAGTAGAAATGATTGGTTTCTTCAGGCCACGCGAAAGCGCACGCGCAATGTCATTGGAAGATACGCGGACTGCAACTTCAACCTGACAAAGGGGAGGATTGCAAGGTTTTCGGGGCATTGCAATCCTCCCCTTTGTCAGGCATGACAAAACTATCCCAAGCGGTCCCGGCCAATACTCTGTAGCTAATTGCTTTTCTAATTTCCCAAATTTAAAAAATCGCGCCGTCATTGCCTTGTTCGCGCAAATCACAGCAAATTTTTTTTCTTTTGGTCTTTGTTTTATCTTAGCGATTTTTGCGATTGCGCGCGAATTTTCCCAATCACAACCAAGCCCGTAAGAAGTTTCTGTGGGATAAACGACAGTGCCACCATCTTTAAGAATTTTCACTGCTTCGGCAATGTTTTTTTTATTGATCGATAATACTCTCATATTAATAGTCGTTGAGGATTTCACTAATGCACTCGCTTACGCTCGCGCCACTAATTGCACGAATCACTAATAACATTGCGGTTATTCGTGATTAGTGTCATTCGTGGGTGTACTCGCCATTCGTGATATCCTCAAAAATTATTTACTCTTTTTCCATCGTAAATAATTTTCCATAAAAGGGATAAGTTCTCCGTCTAATACGCCTTCGGCATCGCTTGTTTCATATTTTGTTCTATGATCTTTTACCATTTTATATGGATGTAAAACATAACTGCGAATTTGATTCCCCCACTCCGCGCTGGTGTAGTCACCGCGCAATTTTTGTTTTTCCTCTTCGTGGCGCGCTTCTTCCAGAACGTGCAACCGGCTCTTCAAAATTTTCATTGCCGTTTCTTTATTCTGCGTTTGGCTCCGTTCATTTTGGCAGGTTACAACAATCTTTGTCGGCAGATGAGTAATCCTAACTGCTGAATAAGTTGTCTGAACGCTTTGCCCACCATGCCCGCCGGATAAGAATGTATCAATCCGCAAATCCTTTGGGTCTATTTTTATTTCTTCAACTTCTCCCATATCGGGAATAACTTCAACCAAAGCAAAAGAAGTATGGCGCATTTTTTCCGCATCAAAAGGAGAAATACGCACCAGACGGTGGACGCCATTTTCACTTCGCAAATATCCGTAAGCATAGTTTCCGCTGATGTGGAGAGTAACGCTTTTTATTCCGGTTTCGCCTCCCCTGCTTTCGGAAATTATTTTAACCTTAAAATCCATCTTTTCGGCAAAGCGCAAATACATCCGGAGAAGCATCTCCGCCCAATCCTGCGCTTCTGTTCCACCAGTTCCGGCATGTATCGCCATAATAACATCGCGCCGGTCGTATTTTCCGGAAAATAATAAAAAAAATTCAAACTTGTTGAATTTTTTATTCAATTTTTCATAATTTTTTTTCAAATCATCTTCCAAAGAATTATCGCCTGCAGCTTCTGCTTCTTCTGCTAAATCCAGAGCAACGCTGACATCTTCTTCCATCTCGTCCCATTTTTCTGTTTCTTCTCGTAACTGGCTTGCGCGCTGACTAATCTTTTTTGCGTGTTCTTGATCATCCCAAAAATCCTTACCTTCCATTTCATATTCCAAGGCCTTTATTTCTGTTTTTAATTTTGGAACGTCAAAGTAACCTCCATGTGGAGGCAACTTTGTTTTTTAATTCTTTTAGTTGCTTTGTTATCTCCATAGACCTTTTGATTAGCTTTTTAGGAATTAGCTTTTTAGCTTTTTAGGAATCTCCTGAAAACCTACAACCTAAAACTTAATCTTCTTCGCATATTTACCAAGAATCGGCATTTCCCATTGCTTACCGTCTAATGCGTTTATTATACCTAAAATGGCCAAAATTGCAAGCCCCAACCCCATAATCATGGATAAATAATATCCGAGAAAAGGTATCCAGCCGATAATGCTTGAAAAAAAACTGGCGATTAAAACGACAAGTCCCTGGCGGGCATGGTGCATAATAAATTCATTATCGCGCTTATATAAAACCGGAATCAAAACCAAAATCCACAAATATGATATGGCAGCGAAAATTCTGTTTTTTTGTTGTGCGGGCATATTCCAATTTCAAATTTTTAATTTCAAATTTCAAATTTAATTATTAGTTCCGCTTTGCGGAAGACAATATACAAGTTTGCAATTTGATATTTGCAATTTGCAATTATCTCTTCCAATCCTTAATAACAAAACGCTTTCTTGATTTGTCGTATTCAACTACGAGTTTTTGATTTTCTTGCCATTTTAATTCCCGTATTGCCTTAACGGGCAAGCTGACGGTATATGAACCGCGTCCGGAATTTTGCAATTTTCTGATTTTTTCATCTCTATTTCGTCCCATAATAAATCATATGATTAATCATATGATTTATTATATGATTCTTTTAATAAATAAGCAAATTAAAAAATAAAATTTTGTATAAAAACATTAAGAAACAAAGACGCTCCGCAATATCGCGGAGCGTCTAATATCTGTGTTATCTGTGCTGGCTTTATCTGTGTTAGTACATTCCCATTCCGCCGGGCATTTGAGGCATTCCGCCTTTGTCGTCATCTTTTTTCGGCAAATCGGTTACTGTTACTTCTGTTGTCAAAATCATTCCAGCGATTGATGCGGCATTTTCCAAGGCGCATCTGGTAACCTTCGTTGGGTCAATAATTCCTGCTATTACTAAATCTTCATATTCTCCGGTTCTGGCATTATATCCGATATTCCCTTCTGCCTGCAAAACCTTATCAGCAACAACCGCGCCATCCGCTCCCGCATTTATCGCAATTTGTTTTAGCGGTTCTTGAAGCGCACTTTTTAAAATATTAAATCCAACGGCTATGTCGCCCGTAAGTCCGGAGTTATCCAAAACATGGGCCGCGCGCAAAAGCGCTACGCCACCACCCGGAACAACACCTTCTTCTATTGCGGCTTTTGTTGCCGCAAGCGCGTCTTCAATGCGATATTTTATTTCTTTGCTTTCTGTTTCTGTTGCGGCGCCAACTTTTATTACTCCAACTCCGCCAGAAAGTTTTGCTAATCGTTCTTGCAACTTTTCTTTATCAAAATCACTTGTAGTAAACTCTATTTCTTTTTTAATGCCAGAAATACGCGCGTCTATTTTTTCGCGTTCACCCGCGCCTTCAACAATTGTAGTTGTTTCTTTTGTGGAGACAACCCTTCTTGCCCGGCCCAAATCTTCAAGCTCAACTTTATCAAGCTTTAATCCCAAATCTTCGGTAATCAATTTTCCGCCGGTTAAAATTGCAATATCTTCCAGCATTGCCTTTCTTCTGTCGCCAAAGCCCGGAGCTTTTATAGCAAGTGTGTTAAATACGCCCTTCAATTTATTTACAACCAAAGTAGCCAATGCCTCGCCTTCCAAATCCTCGGAAATAATTACCATTTCTTTTTTTCCTGACTGAGCAACTTTTTCCAAAATAGGAACAATCTCCTGAACAGATGAAATTTTTTTATCGGTTATCAAAATATACGAATCATTAAATTCCGCTTCCATTTTTTCCGGATTGGTTATCATATATGCGGAAACATAACCTTTATCAAAACGCATTCCTTTTACCACTTCATTTTCAATGCCAAATGTTTGCGATTCTTCAACTGTAACAACTCCTTCTTTTCCGACTTCTGCCATTGTTTTTGCAATAATGGCGCCGATTTCTTTATCATTGGCAGAGATTGAAGCAATCTGTTCTATTTCTTCATTGGAACCAATTGGTTTTGAAATCTTTTTTAATTCTAGAACAACGCGTTTCAGACCTTCTTCTATCCCGGTTTTTACTTCCACCGGATTTGCGCCTGCGGCAACATTTTTTAAGCCGTCACGGACAATCGCCTGCGCAAGCACAGTTGCGGTTGTTGTGCCATCGCCGGCAACATCATTTGTTTTGCTGGCGACTTCTTTTACAAGTTCGGCACCAATATTTTCCCGTTTGTCTTCCAACTCAATTTCTTTTGCAACAGTCACGCCATCTTTTGTAATTATCGGACTGCCAAATCCCCTATCCAAAACAACGTTGCGTCCTTTTGGACCAAGGGTTATCTTTACTGCGTTGGCAAGCTTGTCAACACCACGCTTAAGAGCTTGTCGCGCTTCTTCGTTAAATGAAATTTGTTTTGCCATAAAATTATTGTAACTTATAACTCGTAACTTGTAACTCGTACACGGTGTCCTCGACGCATCGGGAACAAAATTATTAAAAAATAATTACGAATTACTGGTTACGGATTACGATTATTCAATGATTGCTAAGATATCTCGCTCGTCTAAAACCAGATATTCCTCGCCATCAACTTTAATTTCTTCCGGTGAGTATTTTTTAAATAAAACTTTATTGCCGACTGCAACAGACATTGGCGCGCGCTGGCCGGTTTCCAACATACGGCCCGGACCTGTAGCAATAACTTCGCCCTTTTCTGAGCGTTCTTTCTCTACAGTGTCTGGCAAAATTATGCCACTGGCTGTCTTTTCTTCGTCTTTTAGAGGTTTTACCAAAACCCTGTCATTTAGAGGTTTAAGCATAAAAATTTGCGTTAAATGCATTAAAGGCGTTAAATGCATTAAAAATAGCTCATTTAACGGATTTAATTATTTAACGAATTTAACGATTATACTATTTTGCCATAAAATAAAAACTTTGTCAAGTTCTTATTTTAAAAAATATTTTTACTAAAATTAGCTAATTTTCTTGAAAAAATGCAAGCCCTACCCAGAATATCATCTGCCCGGAATATAGAGTCCAAAGATAATGATCAAATAAACCTATTATAAAAAACAAAATGAGTACGGAGTGTAAACCGCTTTTCCATAGCTTTCGCCATAGTGCTAAATATAACAAAAAACCAACTGCGCCCAATTCTGCTAAAACCATTAAAAAAATGTTATGGCTCGGCTGACCGTAGGGTTTCGGGAGCCCTATAGTATAATTTCCAATCCCAATACCAAAAAGTGGATTTTGTGTCCAAAGCTCAAGCCCCTCTCTCCAACTTGCCACCCGTTCAATATTTGATTTACTTTCCAGATAACCCTCACTTTTTACGCGCGACGTAACAAAAGGCCAAAAAATAAAAGACAAACTAGCAATAGAAAGAATAGAAAAAATAAAAAACTTTCTGATATCTTTATTGTCAAAATTTTTAAAGGAGTAGTATATGAGAACGGCCACCAGCCCAAGCCAAGCCGACCGGCTGAAAGTTAAAAATAATGAAAAAATAAATATCGCGCCCAAGGGATATATAAAAATTTTTGAAGCGCCTTTTTTTACAAAAGAAATTAATAACAATATGCCGATCGCCAAATATCCTCCAAGAATATTAGGATGCGGAAACGTGCCATAAGCGCGAAGCCATCGCGTGCCCTCCGAACCAATAACTATATCACCCAAGTTCCATGCTCCGCGCGCCGAAAGTCCAAGCCACTTAAATGCCGGGGAACCCAAATTAAAAAATTGCCAAATTGCAAAACAAGAAACTATAAATAAAGAAAATAATAATGCTTTGGCCGCATAAGCCCATATATCCTTATTTGATTTTAGATAACCAAAAATTAACATCCCTTCAAGAAAATAAAGCCATAATCGGAAGGCCGCGATTTTATTCGGCGACCACAAAATAGTAAAAAGACAAAAAAACAAAAAAACAAAAAAACAAAAAGGCAATTTTATTTTTCTGTAATCATTAATTAACCAAAGAGCCAGCGCGGACCATAAAAATATTTCCGACAAATAAATACTAAATCCCAAAAATTCCGGTTTCATCGGAAACAAAATCAACCGCGTCTGAAACGGCAGGAGGAAGATGAATACCAAAAAAGATATTTTGCTTAGCTTATGATTGGAGAACATATAAAAATATTTTAAAAATGACCAATTCCTCAAATCCCAATGACCAATGAAAGAAATGTCTTGGACATTGGGTCATTAAATAATTTATTGGGATTTGGGATTTGGGAAATTGGGATTTAACGATTTTACCTTCTGGTAAAATCGTTCTCTATACTCCGCTCTTCTATCTATCAAGTGAAATTTTAGCATCTCGTCATTTATAATAACGCTATTATCACCCTTCTTTAATGCCCCCTTCATTCCGCGTGGCATAACCTTCAACTGAAATTTTTTAATTATGCGTTCTGGAAAAAATATAAATGGCGCTTCTCTAACGCGCTGTATCGGATTTTTTAAGATTTTTGAAAATGCCGTATCTTGTCCATAAAAAGCGGGAAAATATTTTTTTATCCATATATTTTCTTTCAAAAATTTTTGATAAATTCCACTGTCATAAAGCGGGGTAAGCCAAAGCATCCAATGAAAAAGATATGGGTCACCGTCAGAAAGCGCAATTTTTGATATATCCAAAAAATCCTTGCTTATAAAAAAGCTGAGGCATATCTTGTCTTTATTCTCCCCATTCTTCGGCCTCATATTAAAAATTTTTAAAAAAGAAGCAGTTAAAAAGCGCGCTGTCCAAAGCCGGCCTGACTCGGCAATTATAAAAAAATCTATATCACTCTTATCTTCTGCGTTCATATATCCCAAAGAGTTACAGACGCCAATAAACCTGATGAACGGAAACCGGGAAAATATTTTGGCGACTTTTTTCGCTCTTTCCATTTTTTTTAAAGAAATCAAAAAACGGGCTTTTCTTTTTTTTGCTCCATCTAAATTTTGAGGCAAAAAATAATACCCGTCTTCTTTTTGTATTTTATTTTCTTGTTCCAACAATTCCAGCGCAGAATATATTTCTTCCAACTTTTTTCTTATTCCGATAGATTTTTTTATTTCACAAATTGTCAGCGGAAATTCAAAAATATCATAAAAAGATAATACTTTTAAAATTTCGTATTTTAAATCATACATATCTCACCGCTCCTCCATTTAGGTAAAAAATTACTCCGTGCTCATTGCCGATGCCGGACTCTCTAAGGTGGCGATTTTTTCTCCCTGTATATTTTCTGTCAATTCCTTTTCCGCAAGATCGTCCACAATTATTTTTTCTTCACTTATTGAAATAACATTACTTTTAGAAATAATCAAATCACCCGCAACAAGACCTTTTACAATTCCGCTAGGCCTTACATATATTTTTACGATTTCAAAAGTTTCTGTATCCAAATCCAAATCCCGAAGATGACCGAGGTGTCGTCCCGACTTTGTTTCAACTTTCAATCCGATTATTTTTTTCAATGATAATATCATAAACTTCTTAAATTGCACTATGAATTGTGGGCTATGAATTTTTTATTATCTCCGCAACCGGCTCTATCTTTTTCTGCCTGTTGAAAACTAAAACTTGCTGACCGATAGTAAGAATAGTCGTCAAAAACCAATAAAGGGTAAGCCCTGCCGGAATACTTGCGCCGATAAATACCGTAAGAAGTGGCATCATATATAGCATTTGCTTATTCATCATTGCCATCTGTCCTTCGTCTTTTGCGCCGGCGCCCGCTCCCTTTGGAGGGCGCTTTGACGGAAGCATTTTTGTCTGTAAAAACTGAGCCGCTCCGGCCAAAACAGCAAGAGCAATATTGGGTTTTGATAAATCTAAAAATCCAAAAGATACGGCGTTAATTGTGCCGGGATTGGATACAAAAGGATATAAAACCTCAAATCCTTTCGACTCTAAAGCAACGCGCATAGACTGATAAAGAGCAATCAAAAAAGGAAATTGAATTAAAAGAGGAAGGCAAGAAGAAAAAGGAGAAACCTTTTCTTCCTTGTAAAGACCCATTGTCGCCTTTGCCAATTCTTGTTTATTGTCCTTATACTGTGCCTGCAAGGCTTTCATCTTTGGTTCCAAGTCCTGCAAGGCGCGCTGAGATTTTAGCGCTTTTGCCGAAAGAGGATACAAAAGAACTTTTAAAAGAATAGTCAAAATAATTATGGAAATTCCAAAATCATGCCAAGGAATAACATTATAAAAAAATACAAGGGCGTTATAGATTGGGTTGTAAAGAATTATGTGATAGAGGTATAGCATAGAAAATTTCGAATTTTGAATTTCGAATTTTGAATGAATGACTTAATGATTTAAGTTTGAAGTGAATTGTTGTATTTTCTTAATCCTTCAAGATTAAAACATTCAAAATTGAATCAAAATTCAAACTTCAAAATTCAAACTTTATTTTTATTACTTTTTTGCTTCTTCAGTAGGCGCTTCTTCTTTTACCACCTCTTCTTCTGGTGTTTCCGCCTCATCTTCTTCCTTTTTTTCTTCTTTTACAACTTTCTTTTTTAAGGTTTTCTTTTTCTTTGGCGCTTTTTCCGCCACAATCTCCTTCGTTTCTTCTTCTTGTTTTGTTGTTTTATTGTTTTCTTGTTTTATTGGCTCTTCTCCTTCTTCTGGAGCTATAGAAATTTCTGCCGGTTTAATATCGTCGTCGCGGTCTTCTTTTACATTTATTTTCCAACCCGTTAGTCTTGCCGCCAAGCGAACATTTTGTCCATTTTTACCAATTGCTAAAGAAAATTGATCGGGCGCCACTTTAGCAATCGCCGTTTTATCTTTTTCTTCTATTTCCATATTCAAAACCTTTGCCGGAGAAAGAGCATTGGTTATAAAAGCTCTCGCGTCGTCACTATACATAACAACATCAACCTTCTCTCCTCCCAATTCACTTATAATTGTCTGAATTCTAGAACCTCTTTGTCCGATACAGGAACCAATCGGGTCAATATTTTCTTCTTTGGTATAAACAGCAACCTTGGAACGCGAACCAGCTTCGCGGGCGACTCCTTTTATTTCAACAACACCAGAGGCGATTTCTGGAATTTCTGATTCAAATAACTTTGCCACTATATCGGGATGGGTGCGTGAAACAAGAATTTGCGGGCCTTTTGGAGTCTTTTCTACCGATTTTATATATACTTTCAAACGCTGACCCGGCTGATAAAATTCGCGCGGTATTTGGTCGTCGGCAAGCATTACGCCAGTTGTTTTTCCAATATCAACTAAGACAATTCTTCCTTCTTTTCTGGCTATGGTGCCAATCATTATCGCGCCTTCGTTTTCTTTGAATTCTTCAAAAACAATCTCCCTTTCCGTCTCCCTAATGCGCTGGATGATAACCTGCTTCGCTGTCTGGGCGGCCATTCTTCCATAACTTTCCGGAACCTGAAGTTCGATATGTAAAATCTCACCAGACTCAACATCTTTTTTTATTTTTTTTGCTTCTGTTAAAGATATATGCAATTTTGGATAAAGTGTTATTTCTTTTTCTTTTTCACGCTCCTCTTCCGTAAGCTCGCTTCTTTCCAGTTTGCCCTCGGCGCGGAGAGCGTCACGCTCTTCAAGAATTTTTACTGCATCATCATACATTTCGTCTGTGACAACAGTTTTTTCATCAAAAACGCGCGAACCGCCTGTGGTCGCATCAAATTCTACTTTAATATTCTGATTTTTTTCACCAAAATCCTTGCGGTATGCCGCTGCCAGCGCCGCCTCAATAGTGCTGATTACTGTTTCGTAAGGAATATTTTTTTCGTCAGCTATCTGACGTATTGCTTTTTCAATATCGGACATATTAATAGCGTATAGCGTATAGCGTATAGCGTATAGTTAAAATCCTAAACGCTAACCGCTAACTGCTAAACCCTAGCTTTATTATTAAAATGGCCAGTCCATTAGACCAGCCCTTACTATAAGTAAGGTAGCACGATATAGAAATTGTGTCAAATTACTTGCTCCCCAATTTCGCCTTTATTTCCCTTTCTTCTCCTTCACGTAAAATTTTCAACGTTATCTCATCACCGGGCTTATATTCATAAATAATTTCCGATAAATTTTTATATTCATTTATATTGGTGTTTTCAACCGCCAAAATCGTATCTCCCGTGCTAAGACCGGCTTGCGCGGCCGGAGAACCAGCTTCCACAGAACGCAAGAGCCCACCCCCGTAAACATAGGCGCCACTCTCATTTGGCAAATCGCTTCCCAATGCAAAACTAAGGTCAATATAGTTTACTCCGAGATAAGGCCTTTCTACACGCCGATCTTTTAAAACAGAATTTACGACTCCTTTAAAATAATTTATCGGAATAATATAATTTTGATTTTTACCCGCAACCGCAATACCAATTACTTCTCCAAAACGGTTTGCCATCATTCCGCCATCAAGTTCTATTGGTATATCTCCTTGAAGCTTTATTACTTTACCAAATTCTTCGGATGACAAAAGTAGTTCTCCTTTGCTTGTCTTATTGGGATAAAAATTTATTGCGTTTACATAATTAAACCAAAAGTTGTTTTTACCGCTTCCGGAAAAAACAACATCACCGAGTTGTACCGCTTCGCTGTCACCCAATGAAATAACGGGCAATTTCTTTGCATCAAGTTTTAGAAAAACAACATCCGTCCATGCGTCATTTACTTTATCTTCCACATTATAGAGCACGTTTCCTATACTCACGGTAAGCGCCTTTACACTCCACCCGTCTATAGCGCTTGCGTCCGTCACTATCCAGCCATCAGAAGTAAGAACAAAACCAAACCCCAGACGATCCTTTTCAAGATATAGGCTATCTATAAGTGTGGTCGCGGTTTTCTTTTTGTATATACCGGCAACAGAAGGAAGAGCCTTATCTAGAAACTCAAACACCTCCAGCCTCCCATATGCCTTTATTCCCAAACTTGTTTTTAATAATTCTTGGGTCTGGTTTTCCGTATCAATATTTTTTTCAAAAATACCTCCAGGCATATAAAAACTTATTATAGCAAAGGTCCCAACCATAGCCGCCAAAAGACCAAAAATAGAGCTTAGAATAACCGGCTTTGTAATTTTTTCACCTATTTTTTTCATAATAATTTTTTGTTGATAATTCTTCCCATTCACTTATACCCATCTCGCTGTAAACAATATCAAAGATAGAAGAATTAGTCCAACGACTATATATCGCTTATAAATAATCTTTCCGTGTTTTAAATAATTAATAAGAATACCCGAAAGAATGTAATATAAAACCCCCACCAAAGCTCCGCTGGCATAAAAGCCGATTGGTAAAAATTGAATGGCGATAAACAGCTCTGTAATAATTAAAGCGACGACAAGCATTTCCGGAATAATAATCTTTGTTTTTTTCTTCAATGTCCAAAGCGGACTATAGATAAGCCCCGCGGAAAAAATAAAAAATATAATTGATAAAACCCACAGATGAAGCTGTATAAATGTTTTGATGCCATAAAAACTGGCTGAAAGAAAAAACACCGATACAACATTCATTAGATTGTTTATCCGCAAAAAACTATCTCTGCTTTCATCCGATGATGCTATTAAATAATACAAAAAATTTTCAAAATAAAATAAAATATACGCGCTAAGCCCCAAAA
Organism: Patescibacteria group bacterium; assembly: GCA_018895765.1. Taxonomy (GTDB): domain Bacteria; phylum Patescibacteriota; class Patescibacteriia. The sequence goes on along the minus strand of JAHINX010000026.1, from coordinate 14,281 downwards.
CAAAAAAATGCCTAAAATAAGTATTTTCAAAAAATAGGAGAAGGATAGTCCCCGACCAAATAAAGATAAGCGGGCTCGCCAGATAATGCCAAAATTCATTTTTTCCTACAAGTCTTTTTTTAGGCAATATCACTCCTAAAAAAATAACAAAGGTTATTAACAAAATAATATAAATAAGCCATGCCGGCTTAAAAAGGAGAACTTCCAGGGCTAAAAAAATTGTTGTTCCCTCCAAAATCGGGATGATGTGCTTCATATTAATTATTTACTGCCATCCTTTTTCTTTTTTAATTCTATAAAATCGGAGGCAAAAACGCTGATAGCCGTTGCCACCGGGATCGCCAGAAGCGCTCCCAAAATACCGGCAAGAGTAAAGCCAATACCTAAAGATAAAATGCTCACAACCGGATTTAGGCCGATTGCTTTTTGCATTATTTTTGGAACAAGAATATGATTTTCAAGTTGTTGGACAACAACATAAAGAATGAGCACCAAAAGCCCTTTTATAGGCGCTTGAGAAAAAGCCAAAAAAACAGCCGGTATAGCAGACGCTGGCGGGCCGAAATATGGAACAAGCTCTAAGATACCCGCCAAAATAGCAAGCACCAGCGCATACTTAACTCCAAGAATCGTAAGTCCTATATAAACAAGCGTACCGACAATAAAACCTAAAACAAGCGCGCCACGGAGCCATAGCCCAATTTTGTGCTGGGCACGGGTCATAAGCCCCACCAGATGTGGCTGATAACGCGCTGGCGCAATACTTTTGAAAAACTTTTTCAAAGCATTTCCTTCCACAACCATATAAAAAGTTAAGACCAAAATTAAAACAAAAGTTATGACTCCGCCCAAAAATCCTTTGAATGTTGAAAATACTCCGCTCAAAGCTCCCGGGATTCCGGCCTGTAAAGAACCGAGGCTTTCTCCGGCTCCGGAAACAAAACCCTTACTAATTGCCAAATCCTTTAATGCGGTGACACTATTTATCACGTCATTACTATAGATAGAAAGATTTTTTACGAGTTGTCCCGATTGCTCAACGAGCGGAGGAATTAGAAGAATAAGCACTGCCGATAGAATGCCGATTAACACTATATAAATAAGAAGGACGGCTAAAGCGCGCGGGATGCGCTTTCTGGCAAACCAGTCGGCAAACGGATCAATAAGCGTTGCTAAAATAAGCGCAACAATAAAAATAACGAGGATGTCTCTTATTAAGTACATAAAGAAAAGCGCCAAAATAACCAGCACCACCTTTAGTACCGCCCAAATAGTTATATCAAAAACAATTTTCTTTTTATCTTCCATAATTATGATTATATTATAACACAATAAAAAAATACTTGACAAAAACACAGAAGTATGATATTAAAAAAATAGATCTTTACAAAGGAGAAGCGAGGATGGCGATTAGTTTGAGAGAAGCGGAAACTCAAAAAGAAGAGTCCATTAAAGAATCTATAAATGATGACAAAATAAGAGAACTGGAAAAATCCATTGATGAGACCATTGTAAAATTTCTTTCAAAAAAGAAAGTAGGCTTTTTTAAAAAAAGGGTTAAGGCTGTTGCTAGTTTCTATTATAATGAATGTAGAATGCAAACAACACTCAATACCTTGATTAAGAACGGCGCAATCGAAGCTTTTCTTGAAAGATACAGACAAGAAGGGTGGACTGTTGAATATAGTTTCAATTCGAATAGCAAGCCATCTCTGACTTTTTACAGATTTATTGATTCGCAGGCAGAATCAAAAGAACCGATTATGCTTGAAAAAAAGAGGGGGCGCGTAAAAGAGCTAAAAATGCAAGCCGAGCAAATCCAAATTGAGCTCCAGCGACTTGAAGCGGAACTCCAAATGCTAACCGAATCGCCAAATAGCCGGGATCCACAATTATTGGAAGAACACCGCTAAATCAAAAAACCGCCCAACAGCGGTTTTTAAAATACGGCTCACAAAAGATGTGAGCCGTATTTTTTATTTCTATTATCTTTATTTTTTCACCTGTTCAACAATCTTTTTAAATATTTCTGGTTCTTTGGCAGCAAGTTCTGATAAAACCTTTCTATTCAATACTGAACCGGATTTTTTTAAAGCTCCCATAAACTTTGAATAACTCCATCCAAGTTCTTTTAGAGCTGCGCCAATGCGTACCTGTTGAAATCCGCGATTGACTCTTTTTTTGACTCGTCTGTCGCGGTAGGCATGAGCGCCGGCTTTCATCCCGGCTGTTTTCGCCAGCTTGATAAGATTTTTTCTTCCACCTCTAAAACCCTTAACTTTTTTCAAGATATTCCTTCTGCGTTTTACATGGGTTTTGCCTCTTTTTACTCTTGGCATAATAATTTAGGTTTTAGGTTGTAGGTTTTAGGTTGTAGGTTAGGGTATCGCTTCGCGATTTATTATTAAAAGCCTATTTACCTAACACCTAATATCTAACACCTTTTACATTAATTCTTTTATATTTTTATTCAATGTTTCGGACATTAAAACATCTCTGCGTTTGTTACGCGTTGTCTTGCTTGATTCTCTTGAATTAAAATGGCCTTGTCCTGCTTTTCTTTTTAAGACCTTTCCTGTTTTTGTAACTTTGAATCTTTTGCTTACTGACTTATGTGTTTTTAGTTTTCCCATACTTTTTTATTTAAAGGCCTGGAACATCCTCATTCTGTTCTTCGGCTTTTTCTTGATTATTTTGAAAATTAGTTTGTCCCGGAGCAATTATCCCAAAAAACTTCCATCCCTGCCGAGATACTGGCTGTTCTATTTTTATTACAGTCTTGTCTCCGATTTCTTTTACGAAATTATCCAAAACCTCTTTGCCAAGCTCAGGATGTCCCTTCTCTCTTCCTTTCAACGTCAATTCTACTTTTATCTTATCGCCATCTTCTAAAAATTTTAACGCTTGCCTAATGCGCAAGTCAATATCATGCTTGCCGATTCTAGAAGAAAGACGTATTCCTTTTACCTCAATCTTTTTTTGCTGGGCCTTCTGTCTTTTTATTTCTTTTTCTTTTTGATATCTGAATCTGCCGTAATCGGTAATTTTTGCAATATGCAAATCGCCTTTTGGGACAATCTCTATCAGATCCTTACCCTGTTCTTCTGCCATGCGCAAAGCATCACGCGTATCCATTTCACCTAAAAAATTACCTTCGTCATCAACAATTTTAAGACGGAGAGTCCGTATCCCCTCGTTATATTTAAATCTTATTTGTTGTTTTTCCGGACGCTTTTTGCGTGAAATCCTCATGTTGATTTATTGATTAATTAGTCATCTCCATTTATTTTCGAACTCTTCAAAAACAAATGGAGATGGCGGGAGTTGAACCCGCGTCTGAAAATAATACACAATACATTCTACAAGCTTAGCCCACTTGTTTTCTCGCAACCGGTTAAAAAGTAGGCGAAATAACCGATCGCAAAGTTCAATTTGTGTTTTGGCAAATTGGGCTGAACAAACCCTTGTTGCCTATCTCGAAAAATGACACCCGGATTCGGCTTATCGAGAATCAACCGAGCGGATGGGCTATTGCTATTAAGCGACAGCCATTGCGAGCCTTGGCGCAAAAGCATTAGCTAATACGCTTTTGGCTCTTTGTACTAAGTTTGCACTTGTACGTTTGAGCTGTTTACGGGGTGCTCGCCCCGACTTGCACATATTGCTTATATTCCCATCGATGCCTAGCATCCCCAAAACCTTTGCAAAACAAAGGAAATTCTAAATCCTAAATTCGAAACTCTAAATAATAATGTTTTGAATTTATTATTTTAAATTTTGAATTTGTTTAGGATTTCGAATTTAGTGCTTAGAGTTTTTTCAAGGTCCTTCTCACTTCCCTCTCAATATCTCTCTTTTTTATTTTTTCCTTTTTTTCGTATTGTTTCTTTCCTTTTCCTATCCCTATCTCAATCTTTACCTTGCTTCCCTTAGTATACACCGAAAGGGGCAGGATTGTCAAGCCCTTTACTTCACTTTTTCCCTTAAGATAGAGAATTTCGCGCTTTTTAAGCAAAAGCTTTCTTCCACGTTCTGGCTCATAATCGGATAATCCGCCAGCCGGCTTATATTTGCCAATAAAAGAACCCGTTAGGTATGCCTCATTATTATAAAAGGTTACATAAGCCCCCTTTAAACTTATATTGCCGTTTCTGACTGCTTTTACTTCAAATCCATACAAAACAATCCCGGCTTCATATTTTTCCAGTATTTCATAATCATGATATGTTTTTTTATTTTCTGCGATTAATTTATCCATGAGAATAATGTATCAAAAAAGACGGTTAAAATCAACTCCGCTTGAGGTCTTGCTGAAAAACGATTTTTTAAAAAAGGCCTGTAAATATCATTACAGACCTCTAGTGGGGTCAACTGCCGTACAAATTTTTTCTATCGCCTGAAGCCAATCTCTTTTTGCGATGCCGCGCTCTTTGCTAAACTCCACAAGTTGCCAGAATTTTTGTATTTTTCTATTTTTCAAAACAAGAATAACAAAAAATGGAAAATCAACATCAATCATCTCTCCATATACAATTCTCGCGATATTTATTAAGGAACTTTTATATTTTAGGACTCCCCTTCCTTCAACGGCAAAAAATATTTCTAAAAGCTCTTGCGCTCTACAAAAAAATCCTTCGGCCTCTCTATAAGGCTCCATTACCACAACCTTTTAAAAAACTCTTTGTTCCTATTTATCCAGGAAACTCCCCATTCTTCTCCCCACTCTCTTACAATAATTTTCAGCCATTCTTCCTTTGCAAGTTTTTTATTTTTTCCCATTAACACTATTTTTGCCGCTTGTGGCACTCGCAAAGAAAAAGAAAGCGAAGTATACAGGATGGCAAACTCATTATCATCATATATATCATCTATTGCCGTTCTAAAAGCTATTTTATCTTTCTTGCTCCAACGTTCAAACCCAGCGATATCTTTAATTAACCGGAAAAGGTCATCTATCGTGCAACAAAAATAACTTTCTTTTTTCTCTGCCATTTTTCTCTCCTTATACCTTTAGGATATGTAGTAATTTAAGGAAATCTCCTTTGGGTAATCCGATTTTCTTTCCAAAAGCCATCCAGCGGAAAGGCAACGCCCAATAAACCGATACTTCGGCCGCTACGGTGGCTGTGTCCGAACTATAAATACGGCCTAAAAGGGATATCACGTATTCTTTGTCTTTTTCATTGTGTATATATCCGCAAAATTCTTTAAAAATTTTTTCAACATTGACGGGCACCTCTTTGAAAGAACCCATTTCATTCCTCCTTTTATCTTTTCTTGATGTTACCATTTCTACAAAAAATCTCCAAACACTCTTCTGCGGTTTTTTTAAAATCATATCTTGCAAGCAAAGCATTTATACTGACTCCAGGATTATGACCTATCAAAGATTTTTTTAAAACTTCTTTGATATCTTCTGCATTATGAGGATTGAAATATAAAACGGCGTTTCCTAGAACTTCATGAAGAGCAGGTATATCAGAACATACGACAGACAAACCAAATGAAAGCGCCTCTAACGACGGCAAACCAAAACCCTCCATTAGCGAAGGAAAAGCATAAACTTTTGCATGTTTATACAGCGTCACGAGTTCCTCATCGCTGGCATATCCGTAAAACAAAATATCTTGCGGATATTGAATATTAAATTTTGAATATTTTTCTTTTGTTTCTTTTTCCAAGCGCTTGCTGAAATAGTCCCTCTTGCCAACCAAAACTAATTGTAAATCAAGCTGTTCTTTTTTCAATTTATAAAACGCCTCTATCAAACGGTCTAAATTTTTATGAGGATAGGCATTGCCTACATATAATATATATGGAAGGAGGATGCCTTTATCGCACAAAAAGTCCTCGCCTAAATCAGCATTTTGTGGCAAGGCGGAAAAACCTTCATAAATAACGCGCACCTTATCCGGGTCTGCTCCCAGCTCTTTTATTATCTCATTCCTTACAAAATATGTCGGGGCAATAATTTTTTTTGCCCGCCGAACTCCTCGGCGTAAAATCAAATTATAAAAAAAATATTTTATATAAAATTTTAATGGGCCCAAAGTGCTGGCGCGCACTGATTTAAAATGCCTCAGTATAAGATCATGAACCGTCATCACATAGGGCGTCTTCAAAAAAAATGGAACATTAAAATGCGGAATGTATGCAATATCCGCTTTTTCTTTATCAATATATCCACCAAAAAATATTTGTTCTTTTAATGTATACCAATCCAAATCAACTGATTTTTTTATGAAATTAGAATTTTTTGGAGTATATAACTCCCAATTTTTCGGTGACAAAAAAACAACATATTGATTAGCGTTATCAATCTGCTCCAAATTCTCCACGACCTCCTTAACATATCTGCCAATACCGGTTTCTGTTCCAAAAAACCGGGCGTCTATTATAATTTTCATAGGTTCCGTTAAATTCGTTAAATAGTTAAACGCGTTAAATGATTATTATAATTATATTTTAACGTATTTAATGTATTTAATTATTTAATGGCTGACTTTCTGCGATTACTTTATCTATCGCTTCCCCAATTTTTGTAGCGCACCCCTCCCAACTATATTTTTTCACATTTTCCCATCCCTTTTCAATTAATATATTTCTTAATTCCGCGTTGTTCAATACTTCTTCCATTGCCTTTGATATTTCATTTATATTATAAGGATTAACCAAAAGCGCGCTATCTCTCAAAACTTCACTCATAGAAGATGTAGAGCTGGCGACAACCGGCACTCCCAAAATCTGTGCCTCTAAAGGCGGAAAGCCAAATCCTTCATAAAAACTAGGATAAACAAAAAGCTGAGATTCATAAATAAGCCGGGCCTTATCGCTTTCTCTGATATATCCAACCATTTTTATCTTATCTTTTTTATTACTTTTCGCAATTCTATTTTTAATTGTTTTTTTATATTTTCCGGTTCCTGCAATATGAAGTTCCAAATCGGTACTGCATTTTTCATAGGCCGCAATAAGTCCTAAAATATTTTTTCTCGGCTCTAAATTAGCGAGATAAAGTATATAGTTTCCTTTTCTATTTTGAAGCTCTCCGGCATCAACGCTTATTCCGGGATATATTACTTTTATTTTTTCTTCCGGAATATTAAAAATATTCATTAAATCTTCTTTTGTGTTTTTTGAAACGGCAATTATCAAATCCGCTGATTGATATAGTTTTTTCGGATTTATAATCCAATGCCAGATACGGTCGCGCAGATTAAAAAATTTCGGGCAAATCGCAAAAGACAAATCATGGGCAATAATAATTTTTTTATCTCCTTTGCTTTTCCAAAAATTTATATTCGGCAATAAAAATAAATCTATTTTATTTTTAATGCGCTTTTCAATCATTTTATTTATATGCGGAAACCCAAATAAGAGCAGGCTTAAATTAAAAATTTTATTTGGCACACGAAAAAAGACTTTTAAAAATCTACTTTCAAATCCTTTAAGACGCTTTAGAGAATTACAAAAAAGATATATTCTTTTATTTTCGCTATTAAGATTATTTATCAAATGCTTTGTGTACTGCGGGATTCCACCAGAACCTAAAAGAGCACGGGCATCGATACAGATATTTGCTTCCTTGTTCTTATTTTGTGGAGTTAGTGTGGGTTGGTGCATATATTAATTTTGAATTTTGAATGAAGTATGAAGTTAGAATGACTGAATTTCGAAGTAAATCATTATTATTCTTAATCCTTCAAACTTAAAACATTCAACATTGAATCAAAATTCAAACTTCAAAATTCAAAATTTCTTTCTATAAGCCCCTTCATTTTCTCCTTAAACACCTCGGCATCAAATCCCTTTGCGTGCTCTCGAATTATCTCTGGATTATATTTTTCTGGATTAAATCTGATTATTTCTCCAACAATATCCTCCCATACCTGTTCATCAATAAATTCTCCGGTCACTCCAGGAATAACGGTTTCAAGCGCTCCGCCTTTGGGATATGCGATAACCGGCCTGCCAGATGCCATTGCTTCTACTGCTGTAATACCAAAATCTTCTTCTTGCGGATGCAAGAAAGCAAGACACTTACTAAAAAGTTCTTGCTTTACAAGCTCACCCACTTTTCCTAAAAATTTTATATTCGGCTTGGCAATGCTTTTTAAATATTCGCTTGCCGGACCTTCGCCAAAGATAAAGAGCTTAATACCGAGTTTATTAAAAGCTTGGATTACCACATCATAACGCTTATAACTAACTAACCGGCCACCAATTAAATAAAAATCTTCGGGCTTGCTTATATAAAATTTATCGGTTTCTACCGGCGGATATATAACCTCGCTTCTGCGATGATAATATTTTTTAATTCGTTTTGCGACCGCATCAGAATTAGCAATAAAATAATCAACCCTGTCAGCAGCCGCCCTGTCCCAAAGACGCAATTTATTTAAAACCGGGGGCAATGTCCATTTAACCGGCTTTGGAATATTGAGCTCGCTTATATAAGAATGGGTCTCGCTCCAAAGATACCTGGTTGGCGTATGACAATAAGAAAAGTGCCTACTTCCCGGGCGCGTTAAAATCCCCTTAGCAAAAGCCGAGGTAGAGGATAGAACGACGTCATAGCCGGATAAATTATAACTCTCGGTCGCTAAAGGCATAAAAGGCAGATACCATTGATAATATCCTTTGATACCAGGCGCCTTTTGAAGCGGAGAAGTAATAATATTTTTTCCACAAAACATCTTACCCATTTTTTCCTCATCATAAAACAAAGTAAAAATTGGCGCTTCCGGCCAAATCTCGGTAAATGTTTTTAATACTTTTTCGGCTCCCCCTTGCTGAGATAAATAATCATGAACAAGTGCAATTTTCATAAATGAAAATTAAATTTCTAATTCACCTAATTTCTAATTCACCTAATAAAATGTCAAAGCCAAAAAGTAAAATTTCAAATAAATTATTATTTTTGACCTTTATTCATTTGACCTTTTATTAGACCTTAGGTGAATTAGGTGAATTATGAATTTTAAATGTTTATTTAAATAAAAAAACATCAATAAGCACCGCGTTTGGATAGCACTACAAATGGCGTCTTTAACAAAATATACAAATCCATCCACATTGACCAATTTTCTATATAATATTTATCAAGTTTTATTTCTTCCTCAAAACCAAGGTCTGCTCTTCCGGAAATCTGCGTCAGACCGGTTATCCCGGGCTTGATTGAAAGAACCTGTTTGTGATGTCCGCTGTAATTTGAAACTTCTTCCGGCAAATGCGGACGGGGTCCGACTAAACTCATATCTCCTTTAAATACTAAAAAAAATTCCGGCAATTCATCCAAGCTATACCGCCTAATAAATCTGCCAACTCTGCCGACGCGCGGATCATTTTTTATTTTTACCATCGGCGTGCCAAGCCGTTCATTGAGTTCTGCCAATTCCTCATACCTCATGTTATGAGTATTGATTTTCATTGAACGAAATTTAAAATAATTAAACGGAGCGCCATCTTCCCCGATTCTTTTAGCTTTTTTGCCGTCATCAAGATGCGACCAGAATATAGGCCCCGGAGCTGATTTATCAAGTTTTATGGCAATTGCAACCGCAAGCATTATTGGAAAAAATAATATCATCAAAAAAAACGAACCGATGATATCAAAAATTCTTTTATACACTTTTGCCCAGCCATCAAGACGCGTTCTTTTTACTTCTACCATAGGTATGCCAGCGATTGTAGTCATCTCAATATTCTTCAAAGTGGTTGAAAAAAAATCGGCGCTGTATTTAAAATTAATTCGCATCTCTTCGCAAAACCTTAGAAGTTCAATATGCGCATCTCTTGTCGGCGCGCCGGAATAAATTATCTCATCAATTTTTTTTTCTAATTTCAAATTTTTCAAAGCATACTGCGCCATTTCATCAAGAACAGGGAAAAAAGCGACTGTCTTTCTCCCTAAAACCGGATTTTCTAAAAATTCATTTTTTATAGCCTCATATACCTTTCCACTTCCAATTACAGCTACCTGCAAAATTCCTATCCCTCTTTTCTTAAATAAATAATAAATAAATTTTATCATCATCCTTCCAAAAGAAACAAAAATAATGGAAAGTACCCACACTGCCAGAATAATAAAACGCGAAGCAAAAAATTCGCGATTAAAAAAGATGAGGGCGATGACAAATACAATTCCGGTTGAACAGGCGAAAATTATTTTTGGAATATCATCAAAAAATTTCCTTTCTTTTATTTTATATAAGCCGTTTAGCGCAAATATCAAAAGCCAGGCCAGAGGAATTGTAAAGGATAATAAAAAATACCAATTATAGGGAATTATAGAAACGGCCGGCGTGAGCTCTGCATAAATCGATTCAAAACGAATAAAATAAGCCACAAGAGCAGCGGAAACCAGCATCACATAGTCAACCGGCAGTTGAATTGTAGCAAAAAATAGCCTTAGTTTCATATACTCATAAATTAACATTATTTAGCTAAAATTTCAAGCTAACACTTGACAAAAAGCTTAAAATGTGCTATATTGTAGCTATTCAGGTAAGTAAGGTGATTGCTCCCGACTTGTCGGGGGAGGAAAGTCCGAACACCAGTTCTTTTAGGATTATGGGCAGTCGATAACGTCGACCAATATAAATATATGGAAATTGCCTCTCGCGAGAAATTTTCATTTATGAAATTTAGGGAAAGTGCCACAGAGACGATACTATCCCCGATTTACCCCGCCATGGCGGGACAAGTCGGGGTGAAAGGTGAAAAGTTGGAAGATGTATTTCGCTTTTGTGAAATGCTACTTCTTTTCCCGGCTGGCGACAGCCGAGGACGGTAAACCCTGCCCGGTGCAAGGCCAAAATTCCCGCAAGGGATATGGTAGGCCGCTCGAACCTTGTAGTAATATAAGGTCCAGATAGATAATCGCCTCCCGCCCCAGTTTTGCTGGTATGCTAAATTTTTATTTTATATCAGTTGCGCAAAGATTAGTTATAAAATAAAAAGTATATTTGCAAAACTGGAGCGGGAAACAAAATTCGGCTTATTTACTTGCCTGAATAATTAAAAATCCGAGTATTTTTTACTCGGGTTTTTTGTTTGCCCAATCAAGTATTGCTTGCGCACTTTTTGTATCGTCGTCATTTGGTACTTTTTTACCAGCATACAAATCTCTCATTCGCTGTAAAATTGTCATTGCAGTTTCACCTAACTGTTTGTCTTTTTCTTCATCCCTATATTCTGGATACTCTGCATAAAGAGCTAAGATACTCGCTTCTCTTCCGGTGAGCTTTTTCATTTTTCTCCTCCTTGTTGAGTTTCTCTTGCCTTTATCTTATTCCAATTTTTTTCCTCACTTCTTCTATTGTTTTTACCGCTTCCAATCGGGCAGACCGGGCACCAATCTCCAAAATCTTTTGGACTTTTGCAGGGCTTTTTTCCAATACGGCCCTGTGTTTCCTAAAAAGCTCAAAATGGTCGGCTAATTCGTGAGCCACGGCTTTTTTCAAATCTTTATAGCTTATTTTCTTCATTTTTCTAAATCTGTCGTACTGTTTTTTATTTCCCAAAAGGCGGAGCATTTCCAAAAGATTATATGCTCCCATCATCCCGGGATTATCTTTTATTTTTTTCTCATCAATCACACCGGAGGGCTCTGTCACAGCTTTAGAAATTTTTTCATTTATGGTTTTAGCATCATCCGTAAGCGCGATATAAGACTTTTCTCCCATACTTTTACTCATCTTATGTAAAGGCTCGGTCAGACTCATAATTCTTGGCGACTCCGTAAGGAGCGCTTCGGGCAATGAAAACGTCTCGCCAAAACGGGCATTAAACCATTTGGCAATATCGCGCGTAAGCTCTACATGCTGAACCTGGTCTTCGCCAACCGGCACCAACCCGGCCTTAAAAAGCAAAATATCCGCAGCCTGCAAAACCGGATAATCAAAAAGGCCCATATTTACATTCTTTTTTTGGCGAAGCGCCTTATCTTTAAATTGCGTCATTCTTTCCAACTCTTTAATTGGCGTAATACAATTAAAAATCCAGGCAAGCTCTGCCACTTCCGGCACATGCGATTGAACAAAAATAGTGCATCTTTTCGGGTCAAGACCGATTGCTAAATAATCCATCGCTAAAGACATAATCTGTTTAAGTTTTTCTTTCGGATCAAAATTTGTAGCAAGAGAGTGCAAATCAACAATAGTAAAATAACATTTATACTGGTTTTGAAGGACAACAAAATTCTTAAGCGCGCCAAAATAATTTCCAATATGCAAAATACCGGTCGGCTGAATTCCGGAATAGACAATTTTGTTTTTATCATTCTTCATATAGTTTTATTTTAGCAAATACCTGCAAAAAAAGAAAGGTTTGGATTCACACTGATGATAGCGGATCTCCACTGATTGGATTTCACAGATTATCCGTTTATCGTATCCGTGAGAATCCGCCAGAAATCCGTGGAAATCAAAAGCCCCGCCACTCTGGCAGGACTTCAAATTTTCTCAATCTATAATCAACGCTTTTAAACTTCAATGAGCACCGGTAAAATCATCGGACGTTTCTTTGTTTTTTTCCATAAAAACTGCCCTATTTCATTCCTGATTTTATTTTTTAGATAATCCTCAAATGTCGGCGAAGTTGGATCGGTATCTTTCAATAAATGCTTAACTTTCGTTCTCGCCTGTTCAATTAAAGGCTTGTGCTCTTTCAGATAAACAAATCCGCGCGAAATAATATCAGGATTGCCAACAAGCTCGCCTGTTTTTGTATCAATCGTAACAATCACCACAAACATACCATCTTCTGCCAGCTGACGCCTATCCCGAAGCACCACTTCATTAGAATCGGCATAACCAAGTCCGTCAACCATTACATAGTCGCTTGGAACTTTTTCTTGAGTTAACCGCCCACCCCGTCTATCAAAACTAATAATTTGTCCGTTTGAAGCGACAAAAATTTTTTCTCTTGGTATACCGGTTTTCTCCGCCAAGTTTGCATGCATTTCAAGAAGATATCTATTGCCGTGAATAGGAATAAAATATTCCGGTTTTATAAGGCGCATCATCAATTTCAAATCTTCTTGCTTGGCATGTCCCCCGGCATGAACATCCATCATCTGATAATGAATAACTTTTGCTCCGTGGCGCACAAGCGAATCTTTTAGATGTTGAACAGTTCTTTCGTTGCCGGGAATCACAGAAGACGAAAAAACAATCGTATCCCCTTTTTGTATTTTTATAATTCGGTGCTCATTATTTGCTACGCGCATCAAAACCGCATTTTTTTCGCCTTGCGCTCCAGTGCAAATAACAACTAACTTTTCATCCGGAATATTTTTAAAATCCTTTTCCTCGATAATCGTGTGCGGTTTTACCTTCATATATCCTAGGCTGTGGGCAATTTCAATATTATTTTTCATACTTCTACCTTGAATCAAAACATGCCGGTCGTATTTTTCCGCCAAAGATATGAGCTGTTGGACACGGGTTAGGAGAGATGAGAAGGTGCCGACAATAATTCTACTTTTGGCATCTTCAAATATTTTATCCATATCATGATTTATTTCGCTTTCAGAAATCTGGTAACCCGGACTTTCGGCGTTTGTGCTGTCTGACATAAGCGCCAGAACTTTTTTTGTTCCATACATTGCTATCTGCGTTAGATCTGCCGGCTCATCATTTACAGGAGTAAAATCAAACTTAAAGTCACCGGTTGTGACAACATAACCCAACGGGGTATTTAAAGCTACGCCAAACGCGTCAAAAATATTGTGATTTATATGATATGGTTCAAAAGTAAAAACTCCGAGCCTTATCTTATCTCCTATTTTTACATTTTGTATTTTTAGAGGAGGCGCATCACGAAACTCTTCCTGCCTTTTTTTGATTATACCGGCAGTAAGAGGGGCGGTGTAAATTACCGGATTTCCAATCTTTGCCATTAAATGCGGTATACCTCCGATATGGTCATAGTGACCATGAGTTATAATTACGCCTCTTATCTTCTTGCTTTTATCTTTCAAGTAATCAAAATCGGGAATTATATAATCTATCCCCGGCATATCCTCTTCGGGAAACTGAAGACCAATATCAACTATGACAATATCATCGCCATATTCAAAAATGGTGCAGTTTCTGCCGATTTCTTCTAATCCGCCTAAAGGAATAATGCGTAATTTATTGGCATTACCAGCACTCTTCCTATCAAAGGATCTTTGAACTCTTTGTCTTTTAGGTCTTTTATTTATTTTTTTTCCTTCTATCATACCCCGTTAGAAATAGACTGAAAATAAATTTTTATAAAAATTTATTTTCAGTCT
>JAHINX010000025.1 GCA_018895765.1 Patescibacteria group bacterium | reverse complement strand
GGGAAGGAGGTCTTTTTCTCCCCTCTTGTATTCAAGGGGGGAGCTAGAGGGGGGAGGTCTTTTTCTCCCCTCTTGTAGTCAAGGGGGGAGCTAGAGGGGGGAGGTCTTTTTCTCCCCTCTTGTAGTCAAGGGGGGAGCTAGAGGGGGGATATAAAAAAATGATTGCACTTCGGATTAGAATTCAAGTCTCACCAATTAAAATGAGGCCTTTATCGTAGGCCTCATAAATTATAGTTGTTCGCAAAAAGCGAACTCTGCAACTTCCTCAATTCTGCTCAGGGTTTTGATATTAAGATTTTGGCGAACTCTTTCCGGGATATCAACCAAATCCTTCTCATTCCACTTGGGAATAATAACTTGAGTAAATCCGGCGCGGTAAGCGGCCAAGACCTTTTGCTTGATTCCGCCAACAGGCAAAAGCATCCCGCGCAAATTGATTTCACCGGTAAGCGCCAAGTCGTCACGAACTTTCTTATCAAGGATAACGGACAAAAGACAAAGAGTAATAGCTGTGCCGGCAGAAGGCCCTTCTTTGCCAATGCCATACTCATCACAGCTAACATGAAAATCATACTTATCAAGATAATCCGGGTCCATTCCCTTGGATTCCAGATATATGCTTGTAGCGCACTTAAAGGCCGTTGTAGCGGCGACACGGACCGACTCTGTCATTACCTTACCAAGTTTACCGGTAATCATAAGTCTACTTCCGGCTCCCTTGTGCAAAATCGGTAGTCTTAGGGCCTCTATCGTCAGAGTTGTCCCACCATCTGGTGTCCAAGCAAGGCCTGTC
The DNA here is from genome assembly GCA_018895765.1 of Patescibacteria group bacterium. Taxonomy (GTDB): domain Bacteria; phylum Patescibacteriota; class Patescibacteriia. The sequence continues at coordinate 2,093 of JAHINX010000025.1, read as the reverse complement.
ACAACTCCTGGGCCATCAACATGAACTCTATCGTTTATCTCATATTTTTCCGGTCCAAGAATCTTCGACAATTCTTCCGCTTGAATAATCTTTTCAAACGGCATATTCTGCGCCAGAAGAACCGCGCGGTTCCTCAAGGTGTCAGCAAGTGTTCTTTCCAAATCGCGCACGCCTGCTTCGCGGATATATTGCCTGATAATCTTTTTAACAGCTGCTTCAGAAAATTCAATTCCATATTTTTCAAGCCCATGTTCTTCAATTTGCTTTGGAATAAGATAACGTTTAGCAATCTGAAATTTCTCGCTCCCAATATAGCCATCAAAATTAAAACATTCGAGCCGATCTCGCAAAGTAGCAGGAATTCTTCCCCAATAATTTGATGTACAAATAAAAATCACGTTAGACAAGTCAATGGGAATCTCTGGACCAATATAATGATCAGAAAAAGCATAATTCTGCTTCGGATCCAAAACTTCCAAAAGCGCGGAAGCCGGATCGCCCTTATTGCTGTCCTGCGACATCTTATCAATTTCGTCCAAGTCAAAAACCGGATTATTAACACCCACTTCAATCATTCCTTTTACAATACGTCCAGCCATAGCTCCGACATAAGTCCGGCGATGCCCGCGGATTTCCGCTTCATCACGCACTCCGCCCAAACTAATTCTCACAAATTTCCTGCCGGTTGCTTCAGCAACGACTCGCGCCAAAAGCGTTTTACCTGTTCCCGGGGGTCCATCATAACAAAGAACCATTCCGCGTTTTTTGGGGTTAAGCTTAAAAATTGCCAAAAATTCAACAATTCGCCGTTTAACCTTTTCTAATGCATAAAGGTCTCTATCCAAAATTTCTTTTGCTCGCTTAAGATCAATTATGTCTTTGGTCTTTTTATTCCAAGGATAATCGCAAAGAGTAATGATATAATCCCGCGAAATATTAGCCTCCATCATACCCTTTGGCATTTGGGAATAACGTTCAAGTTCGCGCTGGGCAACTTTTCCTGCCTCAAGAGGCATGTCCGCCAATTCAATACGCTTTGCAAGCTCTTCTGTATCATCTTCTTCATCTGCGCCAGTCGTTTTATTCAGCTCTTCCAAAACCTGCTGTTTTCTCTGCATTAAATGAAAACGACGCTGATCTTCTTTCATCTTATCTTTGATTTTGCCATCAATCTTTTTATCTACTTCTAATCCGATAAGAGAATCAGATAAACACTTATATATCTTCTCGAGAAGCTTAGACGCATTTAGCTCATCAAACAGTTCACGCTGTTCTTCTTTGCTAAACGCTTTTGATTTCATCAACTCATAGATCATTATATCCGCCGCAGTATGAATATTCTTTGCCTGTCCTATTTCCTCTATGAATCCTTTTTCCGCTACTCCCAACCTTACAAGCTTTTCCAAAATTTCTTTACAATCATGGAGTAATCTTCCTACAGTAAGCGTATCAACGCCATATAGATTGCAGTATTCTGCCTTTACAAAAAAAGGCGCTCCCAAACCAGCAAAGCTTTGAATTTTTACCTTTCTTTCCGTAATAAAAGCGCATTGATATTTTGATCCTTCTCTTTTACAGGACATAAGCCTAGCCTTTACGCCTAATCCGCTAAAATCTCCCAGATTTTCGACAAAATCTTTTTCGCCATGAGTCGGGATCAAAATAAAATGCTCATGAAAATCATTCGCTTCATTATTATTACCTAGCTCCAAATCTTTTTTTAATACTGCCCTAAAAGCCACGATATTGATATTTGTTTCATAAAACCATATCCTTTGCAACTGTCCTACCGGAATAAAATCAACGTTAAAAAAAATAGCTGGAAAGTCACGCTTTTTCTTTGTCACTTGTTCACCTCTTTCGTTTTCAAAGAACAGATGTTCCTTCTTATATCTAAACATATTTCGGGTAAATATGCAAGATGTTTCTATGTTATAATATTCAATATGGGTTTTATAGTGAAAAATCCTATAAAAATGCCCACCTATCATCTTTTATGGACAAAAACTACCTAAAAAGCAACCGTATATTAAAAGTTGAGCTAAACATTTCAGAAAATGCCCGTCTTTTTGTAAATACCCTTCTAGAGAGCT
>JAHINX010000024.1 GCA_018895765.1 Patescibacteria group bacterium | reverse complement strand
CGACTTTAGTCGGCTCTTAAAAAATTCTTCAATATTAACTCCATCCTCCATAATATCTAAGTTTATAACCTCCTGAATCATAGCCCTTGCGTTTTCTTCCCCCCGCTGTTTAACTAAATATTTATAGCTACTAAATTTGCTATTGTATAATTCTTCAAAATTAAGAGCCTCTTTATGTTTTAATAAGTTGCCAGCAATATAACCCAAAACTTTATAACAAACCGTATTATCAAAAATTATATTAGACCAATAAGTTCCCCACGTTCTCTCGCTTCCATTTTTTAATTTGTTGATTTGAAATGATGTTTTGCCGTTAATTTTTTGCATTAGCTTTGCCAATAAATCACCATTTTGCAGATATATCAAAATATGATAATGGTTTACAGCTATACTATATGCATAGATAGAGCCAAGCTTTTTAGCATTTTCTAAAATATTTATTAACAAAACTTCTTTATAAATATCGGTCAAAATTGGTTGATGCAAAAAAGTTGGACATGTAATGAAATAAAAAGAACTATCTAATGTTGGCCGTTTCATAAAAAAATAAAGCGGGCTGAAGCCCGATAAATAATAATTATATTTACCCGACTTTAGTCGGCTATATTATTACATTTACCCGACTTTAGTCGGCTATTTCTTCTTAACAATCTTATAATTCTTCTGCAGATATATTAAATCATCTTTTAGATTTTCTAAAAATTTGTTATGCCGATCTTCCAACTCTTTTTTTTCCTGTTTCATCAAATCAGCCACTGTCGCCAATGTCCCAAAATAATCATCGGACTTGATATGAAATTTGATATTTTTCCGCCTGATGAATTTTTTATCATTTATAATCAGCGTGACTTTTTGGCCGGAAAAAATGACAAAGTCGCTTTTGGCTATTTGAGGATAATATTTATTCATAATCAATCGGCACGCTAACAAATTTATTTTTTGCGATAACTATGTGGTCCAATAAATCAATTCCCAAAATTTTGCCCGCCTCTACCAATTGCTTGGTTATTTCAACGTCTGACACCGTGGGCTTTGCGCTACCCGAAGGATGATTATGGGCCAAAATCACCGCGCAGGCGGAATGCTCCAGCGCCGGCTTAAACACTTCTCTGGGATGAACAATATTCGCCGTCAAACTACCAACAGAAATAACCTCGTCGTGGATAACGCGATAACGGCTGTTTAAATAAATCCCACGCAAATGCTCTTTTGGCAGGCCACGCATATCTTTCAGATACTCATATGCCTGTCTGGCGGTTCTGACGACAATGGTACCAGCAGGCGTTTTTTTAAAAAACCTGCGACCCAGCTCAAAACAAGCGACAATTTGGCAGGATTTGGCAATAGGGATGCCCAATTCTTTTTCAATTATTTTTGGATTTGTTTGGTTAACTATGGTCTTTTCCCCATATTCTTTTAGAATTCTTGACGACATTCTAAGCACTTCTTCTTTTTTGGTGCCAACACTTAAAACAATAGCCAATAATTCTACTGACGACAGGGCAGATGGCCCGTTTTTTATAAGTTTTTCGCGGGGCTTGTCATCTTCCTCCAAATCCTTAACCCTTAAAATATACCTTCTGTCCTCATTGTCTAAAATAAAATCGTTATCTTGCAGAATATAATTGTTTTGTATTGTTTGATTTTTCATAACTATTACCAGTATACCAAAAAAATTATAATAAAAAAAGGGGAAGACACACGGCAGTGGCCAGCAAAAAAATACATCGCAATCTTGTAATGACGTCCTCCCGCAATCCCCTTCGGGCTCGTGCAAGGTTTCCTGATATTTAAAAAACGCTTATCGCACTTTTATTTTAGCAAACTCTTCAAGAGTTGCGGAACCATTTTTTCAAGCTTTTTTCTTCTTTTGCGTTTTGCTTTCTTTTTGTCTGCCAGCTCCTGTGCTATTTTTGCTATATATTGTTTTTGTCTCGGCAACTTATTTCTTTTTAGCTCTCTTGATATTACGCTGTGGTTTCTCCCTATATACTTTGCAATATCTCTAATAGATTGTTTGTATTTTAATCTAAACTCTATGATTTCGCGTTCATAGAAGATTGGGCTTATTTGATTTT
>JAHINX010000023.1 GCA_018895765.1 Patescibacteria group bacterium | reverse complement strand
ATAGGCATAGACGCTTCACGCGCAAATAAAAAAGAAAAAACAGGGGTTGAGTGGTACTCTTATTTTTTAATTCAAGAATTTAAAAAAATTATTCCGCAGAATACGCGGGTTATTTTATACTCCCCCGCTCCGCTCTGCGAGGACTTGCTCCCCTTGCCCGCAAATTGGCAGGTAAAAGTTTTACGCTGGCCATTCAGGTTTTGGACCCTTATTCGTTTTTCTTGGGAAATGTTATGGCATAAGCCGGATATTTTGTTTGTTCCGTCTCATATTATTCCATTTTTCCCGCCAAAGTGGACTTTTACTACAATTCACGACATCGGATTTAAGCGGTTTCCAAAAAGTTATAACGGACTAGATCGCTGTTTGCAGAATTTTGGCGTTTGGCGTGCTTTGAAAAAATGTGAAAAAATATTCACGCCATCAGAATTTACAAAAAAAGAATTGATGGATGTTTACAGTTTTCCGGAAAAAAATATAATTTCAATCCACCTCGCACACAATGTTCAGAGTCCAACTCTGAACATTGAAGAAGTTTTGGAAAAATATGGAATAAAAAAACCATATCTGTTTTATATCGGTCGACTAGAAAAAAAGAAAAATATAGAAAACTTAATAAAAGCAGTTGAGGGACTAGGTATTGATTTAGCCTTGGCAGGAAAACCCGGATTTGGATTTAATTCTGTTAAATGTCAGACGTCAAATGTCAGATATTTAGGTTGGGTTTCGCAAAAAGATGTATCGGCTTTGATAGCTGGCGCGGAAATATTTTTATTTCCATCTTTGTACGAAGGTTTTGGTATCCCTATTTTGGAAGCGTTTGCTTGTGGCACACCAGTCATAACAAGCAATCGCGCATCAATGCCCGAAGTTGCGAGAGATGCCGCGCTTTTTGTAAATCCCGATAATCCGGAAGAAATAAAAAATGCAATTACTAAAATTTTAGATAATCCTGAATTAAAACAAGATTTAATAGAAAAAGGTCACAAACATTGTAAAGAATTTAGTTGGCAAAAATGCGCGGAAGAAACATTTAATGAGATATTAAAAATAACCCTATAAAAAGGGTTATTATTTTTCCCAAAGAGTTTGGCTTGTGCCTTTGTCGTCTATTATATAGACCTTTTTTGTTTCATCTTCTTTAAAGACAAGTTCCCGTCCGTTATCTACGGAAAAAACCAGAAAGCCATCTTCTTTTAATTGAAATCTTACTCCTCCACAAAGCGTCAGCGTAAGCGAATCGCCCGCAACGAAAAAATACTCTACAAGCGATAAGTCACCAATGAGCCGTGCGCCCAGGGCTTTTGCCACTTCTGCCGGCTCAATTCTCGGCGCTGGCGTAGAAATATCTACAATTCTCGGCGTTCTTTTTCCGGAATGGACAACTCTCACGCCTCTTTGTCTTGGCGCATAAGGCGCACCTGGCGTACCAAACTTCAAAGCCATAAACAATCCTCTATTTTTGTGTAAAAAAAGCTCAACAACGATTTTCTTTTCCATCGTTTCCTTCCTTTCTTCGCCTGCGCTTCGCTTGGCTGCGAAGGACGGGCCTTTTTACCGTGTTGCAAGAATTGAACGTTTGTATGATTCTAAATTATCCAAAGCTATGCCTGTGCCTTTTACAACGCAATATAGCGGTTCATCGGCAACATAAGTTGGCACGCCGGTTGCTTCAGAAATCAGTGTATCCAAATTCCGCAATTGGCTGGAACCGCCGGAAAGCATTATGCCTTTATCCATAACATCGGCAGAGAGTTCTGGCGGAGTTTCATATAGAACGCGTTTTACTGTTTCTATAATGCCACGCAATTCCTCTTGCACTGCTTCTGTTGTATCGTCTGATGTTACTTCAATTATTCTCGGCAAGCCATTTGCCATATCTCGTCCGCGTATCTCCATCACCAGTTTTTCTTCCAAGTACATTGCTGAGCCGATATTAATTTTTATTTCTTCCGCAGTTCTCTCGCCAATAGCAAGATTATATTTTTTCTTTATAAATTCTGCAATGGAATTATCAAATTTGTTTCCGCCAATTCTCTCTGATGCAGAAGTCACAATTCCTCCTAAAGAAATTACCGCGGCTTCTGTGGTGCCTCCGCCAATATCAACTATCATATGCCCTGAGGCGCTACCTATCGGAATGTCTGCGCCGATAGCGGCTACGATTGGTTCTTTAATAATGTAAGCAGATCTTGCGCCAGCAGAAACCGCGGCGTCAATAACCGCGCGCCTCTCAGTTGACGTAATCCCGCCCGGAACCGCAATCATAACTTCTGGTCTGAAAAGGCGAAAACTGCCGAGCGCTTTGTTTATAAAATACCTCAACATTGCTTCTGTGGTTTTGTAGTCAGCTATAACCCCGTCTTTCAAGGGGCGCTTGGCGACAATCGTATCCGGCGTTCTGCCAATCATGTCTTTTGCTTCGCTTCCAACAGCTAGTATTTTTTTATCTACTTGAGAAATAGCAACAACAGAGGGCTCGTTTATGATAATCCCTCTTTTATGCACGTGGACCAAAATATTTGTCGTGCCTAAATCAATTGCTATTTTTTTTACAAGCATAAAAAAACATTGTTATGTTGTTACATTGTTACATTGTTTAATGCTTTTGTCAATTTATTGAATACTTTTTGTGTGCAAATAAAAAGCCCCGTTATTCAACAGGGCGCAAAGCCACGCTGGCTCTATTTGATAATCATGCGAGATTCTACTCTTCTTATATACCAGCTAATTGGGCTAAGCCGACGGGTGCATTCCTCATAATAATTCTTCCAATTTTTTAAGCTTTCGTTTTTCGTATTTTTCCACCAACTCGGCTCTTCTTCGGGAACCTCTACCGAATATGTATTCCCCCAGAATGACGGAGTCCCCGGCGCTTTTAAGCCAAACTTATTAGCGGCTTCTTCCTCATCCGATGCATAGCATACTGCAAGCACTTCGCCAGGATAACTATCTTGTAGAATAAATAATTCTTTTCCTTGCTCTTCCATCACCCACCTCCTTACTAGCCATAATAGCTCAATTATCTCCGTCTGTCAAGATCTGTGTTATTCGTGTTTGAATTATCTGTGTTAAGCTTTCTGTGTTATCTGTGTCTGCATTTTCTGCTCTGTGTTATCTGTGTTACCTCCATTTCCAAAAATATTTTATAGCGCTTTTAATGTGAGCGCGAGTTGCCGGATTAAACAAGCTTTTTAAAAGTCCTGTATCGGCGGATTCCCTACGGTGCAAGTGATACATTTTAGCGCTTGGCAAATATATCAGTTTGTAATTTTTATCTTTTAATCTGTGAGCTAAGTCAGTATCCTCAAAATATAAAAAATACCGTTCATCAAAAAATCCGACTTCAAAAAGGGCGCTTTTTCTGGCAATCAGCGCGCCACCCAAAAGCCAGTCAACTTGCCGCGCATCTTCATGGCTATAATCTTTCATGAGATATTTATCTACCTTCCGTTTTCCCCATTTTGTTTCACCTAAAAATGTCCTGCGCAAAATCGGGATATAGGGGCGTGGAAACTGATAACAGGAATATTGCAAACTACCGTCGGCATTTATAAGTTTTGGTCCGACCATAGCAATGTCTATATGATTATCCATATAATTTACGGCTGTTTCCAATGAATTTTGCGTAATAAATATGTCAGCATTAAATACGGCGACAACACTTCCGCTAGCATTTTTTAGGCCAAGATTGGCTCCGCCGGCATAGCCCAAATTTTTTTCCGACCTAATTACTTTTACTTGAGGAAATTTTTCCAAAAGCATTTCCGAACTTCCATCAGATGAGTTATTGTCTACGACAATAACTTCAAAATCTATTGCCGGAGAAATTAAAAAAAGATGCTTTAATGATTGTTTAAGCAATTGTCTGGTGTTGTAATTGATATAAATTATACTTAATGTCATGTTGCTTATTTTATTTTGGACTGGCCAAACCATTTTCTTATTTCTTTTGCATCAATTTTTGCGTTTTTTAGATATTTTCTTTTGCGCATCATCTTTGGCATTCCATAAAGAGCGAAAAGATATGCTCCGAGAATCTTTCTGTCAAATATAAAATTATAAAAAAAGTTTCCAAACTCCCTTGTTATTATAAATGGAAGATGAATAAGTTTATTGCTCAAAAAATCATTCTTCCAAACCAACCAAAAATGATTGCGTACCGAAAGAAGTTTTATTAGGCGCGGTTTTAATTTTTGATTCTGCATTTTTTTTAAGAGAGATGCTTTTTCATCGCCCCGAACCTTTCTATAATGATATGCGACTGCGCCTGGCTCAATTTTTATGTCCCATCCCATATTGCGCAAGCGCCAGCATAAATCAATATCTTCTTTATAAGCAAAAAAATCTTCGTCAAAATATTCTTTACCTTGTTTAATAGTAGGCAAAGAAAGAACTCGTATGCACATAAAAGCCCCGCTTATGGCAAAAACGCTTTTTGACTCTATATTATGCCCGTCTTCTTCGCCGGCGCAAGAGTCTATTGCTTTTCTTGATTTGCTACATCTTATACCCAAAGAATCAATGGTGTTTGATTTTGATTTATGCGATAGATTATCCACTTCCTCGTCAAAAATACGCAAAAGCTTCGGCCCCATAACTGCAGTTTGCTTTTCTTTATATAATGATGAGATAAGTTTTTCCAGACAGTCTTCTTTTAATACAACATCTGGATTGCAAACAATAATAAATCTATCATCAAGACTTTTTCCATCCCAAAATTTTAGCGCCATATTAATGCCTTTATTATGGGCGCGACTGAATCCCAAATTAGAACCGTTTTTTATCAGTGTGATATTGGAATGTTTCTCTATAATGCTCAACGTTCTATCCGAAGAAGCATTGTCTACTATAATAATATGGAAGCCAAGAAATGTCTGAGCTTCCAACGAAACCAATAAATCTTCAATATATTCTTCGCTATTCCAGGTTACTATATTAATTGTCGCGTGAAAGTCACGTTGTTCCATGTTATGTGTTTTTATGATTTTGGCGTTACCCAAAAATCAAGACGTTTGCCGAGCATCGCTCTTGTCTGAGCGTCAATTGCAGGCAACGCGCCAAAAATAATTATCGTAACAGGCATAAGAATCCATTGAAAAATCATTGTGACATATGCGGTCTTTTTTGTCCCCGCGGGTTTTGGCGGAAGCAAAAAGAAAGATAAAAGCGCCGAAATAAAAATTCCAAGCATCGCCAGTTGCATTATCTGCTCCAATATATACGGCGAGTTTTGCACAAAAACGAGTTTTTTTACACTTTCCCCGGCAACCCATAGTGGAAGGCGGCCTAAAACAAAAATTAAAATCGGTGCTGTTGCCCATGAAAACATTCCCTCCAACATATTAAACAAGTGCTTCACCCGCTTTCTGAGCGGAGTGAGTTTGTCATTTGCAAAATAGGCAAACATATATGGAACATTTTCCACGCCCCATGCCCAACGTCTCTGCTGTTTATATAGATTTTTCAAACTTTGCCAATAACTTTTTATCATTACCGTATTCATATAAACAGGAATATGCAGAGGTTCTACCTGATAATCGCCATGATAATGAATCAGGCACTGTAAAAAAATACGTGAATCTTCCGAAACCACATTTTTATCCCAAAACCCTACATCCACAAGCGCTTTAAAGGGCATACTGTGCGATGAGAATGTAACAACGCGTTCCGGATGCGCAAGTTCATTCAAAAGCCAGAAAGTCGTGCCAAAGGCGACAACGCGTACGATAGCGCTTGATGTCCAAATATTATTAGCATAAATAACAATCGGTTGATAAGAGCGCATAGTTCTTTTCGGATTTGTAATATATTTATATGCTAGGTAAGAAAAATATTCCGGATGAACAACGGTATCAATATCAAAGGCCGAAACGATAACTTTTTCATATTCAATACCGAGCTCATCAATCAACTCTTTTGCCTTATGCCCCGAATAATGAAGATTAGACCCTTTGCCGGGCAGCTCTTCTAATAAATTTTTCGGGTGGATTGTTATTATAAATCTGTAAAAAGCCTCGCCAAATTCCTGTTTTATTTTTTCAGAAATATCAGTAAAATTTTCTATATCTCTCTCTTCCCCGGCTAAAACAACAACCATCCTATCTTTTGGATAATTAGAATTTCTGATATGGACAAAAGCTTCGCGGACTACTTCATACGATTCTTTATAAGTGGGCAAAAATATTAAATGATAATAATTT
>JAHINX010000071.1 GCA_018895765.1 Patescibacteria group bacterium | reverse complement strand
CCAATGATTTTTATGAAATAAAATCATTGACGGAAAAAATTGGAACGAACCGCCGTTTGCTTTCCCGAAAAACTGAATTTGAATTTGTCCGCCCTTACGATTTAATTCCGAAATACAGGGCTTTTTGCGAAGCGAGACCCGCCGAAGGCGGGGCGAGCGAGCAAACTCTTTCCCCTGAAAATTTGAAATGTCTTGATTGGTCGGGGTGCCGGGACTTGAACCCGGAATCTCACGAACCCGAATCGTGCGCCTTACCAATTAGGCCACACCCCGCCGCTTCGCAAAATTTCCAAATTACAAATAACAAAATATTTTTTTAGTCAAAAATTAATTTTACCAAAAGGATTAATAAAATCCCAAAAAGAAAACTTAAAAAGTGGATGATATTTTCTTTTAGGTTTTCATTGTTTTTAATTTCGGGAATTAAGTCGGATGCAGAGATATAGATGAAGCTACCGGCGGCAAATGATAAAAGGAAGCTCGTATTTATTTTGGTGGCCAAAAAATAGGCGAATAAACCGCCGAGGATAACGGTAAAGGCGGATAAAAAATTAAAGATTAGGGCTTTTTTTCTGGGCCAGCCGCCATGGATAAGGATGCCGAAATCGCCGAGTTCCTGGGGGATTTCATGGCTGGCGATAGCCAGCCAGGCAACAAGGCCAAGTTTTATATTAACAACAAAAGCGCTGGCAATAGCAATGCCGTCAATAAAATTATGAACGGCATCTGCGACAAGGATTAGATAAGTAACCGGTTTTTTGTGCTCGGAGGGAAGTTTGTGGCAATGATGCCAATGGATAAAATACTCTAAAACAAAGAAAAATAAAAAGCCGAACAAAAGCCAAAGAAAAACGCCTAATTTTGGACCGTGTTTTTCAATGGCTTCGGGAAGAAGATGCAAAAAAGCGCCGGCAAGCAGAGCGCCGGCCGAAAAAGCCACCAGAGGAAAAATTATTTTTTTGAGAAGATTTTCTTTTAAAAACAGGGTTAATAAACCGACCAAGGAAAAAAGGGCAATGGCGAGAGTACTTAAGATTATCCAAAAGAGAGGAGACATATTTTAATTTAAGATGTGTTTAACTGCTGATAAAATGTGATAATCCCAAACAGTATCGGTGAATTTATTCTTGGGCGAATCATTGCCTTGTTTAACCATTTTCCTGACTTTATTTCTTACGATTTTGTAGTTATATTTTTTTCATATAACAATCCTGAAGGTTAGATTCGCGAATCTAACCTTCAAATTATCTAAAACAGGTCATTTGACCTGTTGCCCAGTCAGATGACCGGGCAAACTCCCCCGCCGCCTGTCGGTTTCACTCCTTCTTATTTAATTTTATAGCATTGAGATTTAATTCTTTTAGCACTGTCCACCGCCAAAAATGCCACTTTAATATTCTTAAACATAGCCAACATCTTATCCTCTAATCTCTGTCGTTTCTCTTTTTCAATACCCAACTTTATCTGCCTATTAGTAATCCAATAACTAAAACCGCCTCCAATAACAGCCCCAACAATAACACCAATTATTGTTGCTAATTCTGGTAACATAATTTTTAATTTAATGAATTACCCCGCCGCCATTCGGCCTGAGCTCATAGCCGAAGGCAAGCGGACGGGGTATTAAAAATTCCCAATAAAATCCTTTGGATTTTAATTTGCGAAGCAAATTATTTAACAGGGTAAAGGAAACGAAAATTTTTCTGTTTTGCCTTCCTCTTGCGAGAGGAATTGCGTAAACGCTCCCACCCCATTGTCCGCCTTCCGCCGGACTGGCAAGCGGGCAAAAATTCATTTTCCCCACACCCCTTTTTCTTTTTGCCCGCTTGCTTTCGGGCTTCGCCCGATTTTTTTTCGGCGGAAATTTACAAAAAGGGTGGCGGGTGGGGCTATGTTTAATAGTTTTTCAATTGCAGTCCATCAATTCTATTATAATCACTGTCGTTACTAACAAGAATTGCTTCGTTCGTTTTCGCAGTCGCGCCTATAAATAAATCGTCTGGCTCAATAGTAAAACCTCTTTGATGAAGTGCTATTTCTATGCGACTCGCTTCTTCCGCTTCCTTTTCGCCAAATGGCAATACTTCAAGTTTTCGCCTCAACTCATCAAATTTTTGTATCTTTGACTGATTCTGTTCCCTGCCACGTAAAATTTCAAAAAGCGTCACTGAGGTGACGGCAGTTATGGCAAGAAGTGAATTTTTTACTCCTTCATAGAATTGTACGGCGTTTACCTCACCATCGAGAAGATTTATAATGAAATCACTCTCCAAACAATATTTTGTGTTTTTTGGCGAAAGCATCATTAAATCTTTTTTTAAATAATGTAAGTTTTTCTCTCATTCGATCTGCCTCTCCGGGCTCTAGTATGCCAATAAAACCTTCCCGATAAGTTTCCGGGTAAGAAGAGAACGGAAATTCTATAAAGATGCGAGATAATACATTAGAGCTAGGCGAGGTTGTTTCTAAAACTTCTTTTGGTTCATATTCAAAAAACAAATTTCCCGGCAATGTCCGAAGCACATTTATTTCTAATGAAGGCAAGGTAGTTGTATGTTCGGTAGCTAAATACATATTAATTTTTCTTTACCCACGACTGCGACTCAAAATTGAGGTCAATCGTTGGCTGATTATTTTTAATGATTTTCTGGGCTTTACCGGTGATAGTGAACTGATATGAAGCATCGGCAGTTTCAAGATATGCTCCTACTTTATTTATTTCCACCATTTCCTTGCCAGCAAGTAATTCATTCGGGTGGAACGGCTGTCCGAGCTTCATTTCTT
>JAHINX010000022.1 GCA_018895765.1 Patescibacteria group bacterium | reverse complement strand
TGCAAAAGATATTTATAAAAAATAAATATAATAAAAATCTTTCCGTGATTATAGAAACTAATGACAATCAAAAAGGTTTGGTTTTTGTTATGCATGGCCTAGGTGGATTTAAAGAACAGCCACACATGGAAACATTCGCTAAAGTATTTAAAGATAATGAATACACAGTAGTTAGATTTGATACTTCAAATACTATAGGAGAAAGTGAAGGCAACTATGAGGACGCCACTATAAGTAATTATCATTCTGATTTAGAGGATGTCATCAGTTGGGCAAAAAAGCAAAAATGGTATCAAGAACCATTTATTCTTGTTGGACATAGTTTGGGCGGTATCTGTACCACTTTGTATGCAGAAAATCATCCAGATGAAATAAAAGCGATAGCTCCTATTTCTACCGTAGTGTCTGGAAAATTAAGCTTAGAAAGATCAAATATTCAAGAAGAATTAAAAAAATGGGAAGAAACAGGATGGGAAATAAAAGGAAGTGAATTAAAACCAGGAGTAATTAGAAAATTGAAATGGTCTTATATAGAAGACCGTTCAAAACATGATTTACTTGAGAAGATTAAAATACTAACTATGCCGGTATTGTTAATCGTTGGAGAGAATGATGATGATGCGCCTCTAGGGCATCATAAAATATTATTTAATAACTTGCCGGGGAAAAAAGAACTTCATATTATAAAAGACGCGCCACATATTTTTAAAGAAGAAAAACATTTGAGGGAGATATATAATATTTTTGATAATTGGATTAAATCCTTAAATTGAGGATAGAGGATAGCTTCTCTTTTTATTATAGTGGCTCGAGTATCTCGTATTAGGCGACTTAATCAAAAAACCCGAGTTTGTCTCGGATTTTTTGATTTTGTAATTCGTAATTAGTAATTGGTAATTAGTAATTATTTTTTACACCACCAATGGTAATTGTTCAAGCTCTACCTTTTCCCCAGTTATTATTTGTTCAATTCTGTGCGTGCCATGCGTTGGCGCTTCAATATATCCATTCCAAGCCATACGCGCCAAGGCACCGCTATTTACCCAGTCAAACAACCATTCGTTCGTATATTGCGGATCAAGCTGATCAACGCCTCCGCCAATCTGCTGGAGCCAAAGGCGGTTGAATTCTTCCTGTGAGCCGATTACCGGTGCCATAATAATAGGTATGCCGGCACCTGTATAAAATGAAAGTTCTGATGGCTTAGTCCAAAGAATATCTGTAGTTCTCAATAATTTTGTAAATTCTTTAAAATATTCCGGGCGAGTGCGTTCTACTATTATATTAACGCCTTTGCCGTGATTTCTTTTAAGTCCAAGTTTATTTATTTCTGTTTCAAAATATTTTGCCAATCCTTTTCTTGTTCCAGCTACAAGATTAATTTGTATCTGGTTGCGTTTTATTTTTTCCCGCAAACTTTTTATAATTTCTATACCCAACCGTCTTTGCGCGCCAGCTCCACCAACGGCAAAGGTAAGCGTTAGCGGTCTTTTTACGCGCCCGCAAGTTTTTAGTGAACTCCCAAAGTGGGTTTTTAATATTTTTTCATATCTTGCGCGGAAAACTCCGTTCGGATCCAAATTGCAAAAGCGGTCCAGCATATCGCGCTTTACAATTTCTGCGTTAGGTCCGCCGATAAGCTCTTTTGGAATTGGAAATCCGGTAAGATATATATTTTCTTCTCGCACGCCATAGAGCTTTAGCCGTTCTGCAACCCGTCCGCATGGAGCAAAGTATTTTATTCTGCTTTGTTTTGCGTCAGGTGATACCCACGCGCGCGAAAAATCCGCATCGCAGATAATACAATAAATTTCACCCGGATAATCATAAAGTTCGGCGGCAAAAGAGGGGATGAAGAATGTGGAAACAAAAGGCAAGTGTTTTTCCGATGTAGTTAGTTCTTCAACTAGCGCTTTGCCAATATTATATTTTTCAATAAAATGGAAAGTGCCTTTTAGCTGAATGCTCGGTTGGGACAAGTCGCGTCTTGGGTAAAAAGCTGGGATTTCTTGAATTTTATCCATAATACCAAAAGCAATATCTCCGATTATGGGAATTGGTTTTAAGCGCGAAATCGCTTCATAAAGTTTGCGTGATTCCTGCCAGCTTTTTTTTTCTTCTTTTGGTATGCCACTATAGTTATTGGCAATGATATATCCGTCTCCGGCGGCGATATCTTTAAGAGCGTAAGCCGCTCGTTCATGTCCATAGCCCATATTAACGGAAATAACCCAGGCATTTTTAAAATGTTTTTCTTTTTTCTTATATTTATAAGAAGAGGACTCTTTTTTTGTTGGCATATGAAGTAAAATTTTATTTAATTTAAGAACAATATAATAATACCATATTAAGGTATGAAAAAGCCATCGCCTCTTG
>JAHINX010000021.1 GCA_018895765.1 Patescibacteria group bacterium | reverse complement strand
AGGGAAAAGAAAATAATAATGCTCTTGAACTTTCCGGAGGCGAGTGCCAGAGAGTGGCGATGGCGCGCGCCATCGCCAATAAGCCGGAATTAATTATTGCCGACGAACCGACGGGTAATTTAGATTCAAAAACCGGAAAAAACATAGTGGATTTATTAAAAAAATTGAATGATGGCGGACTTACGATAATAATGGTTACTCATGATAAAGAATTGGCAAAAACAGCTTCAAAAATAATAACTATGAAAGACGGAAGAATAGAAAGAGGCAACAGGTGACAGGCGACAGGCGACAGGCGACAGGCGACAGGTGCGTTTGTCTTTTTATAAAATTATGAAAATATCAGAATTGCTGAAAACCGGCTCTCTTGAAATATGGCATCATAAAATGAGGTCTTTTCTCAGCTTTTTTGCCATATCAATCGGGGTAATTTCAATCTTATACAGCCTTATCTTGATTTATTCAATGTCATACAGGACGAAAAAGGCGCTTGAAATAGCGGGTCCCGGTAAAATGACTGTGCAAATGCAAGGAGATGGAGGAAGTGTTACCATAAATGAAAATGAGCCGGTAGATATGATAACTCTTGAAGACTCTTTAGCCATAAGAAAAGAATTTACAAGGCTTTATATGGTGTCTCCTTCTCTCAAAAAATATGTAAGAATAAGTCATGGGAAATTTAATATAAGACAAGCGGTGGAAGGAATAAACACCCAATGGAGGCGCAGGGGTTGGATTTATAATCTGAAGGGGCGGTTTATAAATCAATATGATGTGGATAATTTTGAACGGGTATGCGTTATAATCAAGGACGGCGGATGGATAAAAAAGCCTAAATGGATGAAAATATATTCATGGAGAGATAAGTTCCAGGAGTATATTAAACATAATGAAGTCCTTGGCTCCACAATTCAGCTTGGCGATAATTTATACACTGTTGTTGGAATACTTGAAGAGCCTGTTCTTGAAAAAAATCCAAAAACTTTTCTTAGTGTATCCGGAGGCTGGAGCGCGAAAATATTTGTTCCCATAACCACAGCTCAACGATTTTTAAGCGGCTGGTCTTATAGCGGAGACGGAATTGAATCAATAGACATTGATACGGGAGGTGAAAAGACAATTACCTCTTATAAAAAGAAGATTGAAAAATTTATACAGAGCAGGCATAGCGGTAAATTGCGTTTTGAAATTAAAGATTATAGGGAATTGATAAAAGAGCAATTGGCCGATAAGGCTCGCGATATGTATACGGTTCTGATAATAGGCATTATTGCCATAATGGCCGGAGGCATTGGCATTATGAATGTTACTCTGGCTACCGTTTATTCAAGAATAAAAGAAATAGGAATAAGAAGGGCAATCGGAGCCACGCGCACGAATATTATGGCGCAGTTTATGGTTGAAGCCACATTTTTGGGTTTTATCGGGGGAATAGTCGGAGTATTTGTCGGCATTGTCGGTATTCAGTATTTGGCATCCAAGGGCAATACGGATATGATGATGGTGCAGTGGTGGATGCCTTTTTTATCGGTCTTAGCGGCAATGTTAACCGGCTTTTTTGCCTCGATATATCCGGCTTGGAACGCTTCAAAACTTGATCCTGTTGAAGCTTTAAAGTATGAATAAAAAATAGCGCAATAGCGCTATACAGCGCGGCAGAGCGGCAGGCAACAGTGCTACAGATAAAACTGTAACAGCGCGGCAGTGCGGCAGAAACAGTGCTACAGATAAAACTGTAACAGCGCGGCAGAGCGGCAGGCAACAGTGCTACAGATAAAACTGTAACAGCGCGGCAGAGCGGCAGGCAACAGTGCTACAGATAAAACTGTAACAGCGCGGCAGAGCGGCAGAAAAAGCAAGAAAGCAAAAGATAGTAAAGAGAACGGCAGATTATTTTATCGCAGAGTCATTTTTTATAGGCAGGGTTTTCCCTTTTCCGTTAAGCAGGTTTCTCATGTTTTTTAAGAGCTGGTCATAGGGAATAAAAAACATGGAATAAGTAAATCTTTCCTTTGCTTTTACGGGCAAAAATATCATCTCATCTTTCTTAAATTCTATCTGTTTGAGGCTTTTTAAGAGTTTTATTTCATAATCAAATTCATCTTTTAATTCGGTATTAAAAACTTTTTTAAAAGATTTAAGGGAGAGGGATTTGTTATTAGAGAGATTATTAAGCAAAAAATAGGTCATTTCGTTCCTTCTATCCGTTTTAATTCCAACATAGGTGTTTTCATTGGGATTTTTACTAAGCGGCTCGCTGCGGTATCTTATTTGATTGTGAATATATGAATTGCCGGCATGCCCTAGGCAGAATAAAGACGCTTCTTTGTCTTCTATATAGTACGGCAAGTAAACCGCGGTTAAAGGGGAAATATCTTTATTTCTAAAATCTATGGCGCTGGATGACCTTTTATTGAATTTTAACCCCTTTTTTTCATATGAAAAATTCATTTCAGCCGCTATGGCGCATAATTTATCCATTACTTTTTTTTGCTTTTCAAAATGTTTTTCAAAATTGCTCAGTTTGCCCTGAAAATATTTATCAAGATAAGATTTTATCGGCTGGACGGAGTATACCCTTAAGGCATAGGGTTTTAGGGAGATTATCTTTTTAAATGCATCTATAAATGACAGAGGCGTGTCATTGTAAAGACCAAGCATCAAGTCCACATTTATGTATTTTATGCCCGCTTTTTTTGCTCCGAGTATTGATTCTTTGACCATGGAAAAATTTTGATAGTCGCGATTAATGTCTTTCAGCACTTTTTTATTTAACGATTGCACTCCAAAGCTTACTCTATTAAAACCGGCTTTTTTCAGTGTTTTTAATTTTTCCAAGGTGGCGCTGGACGGATTGCATTCGCAAGTTCTTTCTCCCGTCGTTTTGAAATGTATTTTATTTTTCAGGACATGACAAATTTCTTGGAGCTGTTTTTCGCTAAATAGACTGGGCGTGCCGCCTCCGAAGTATATATTGTCAAAAGTTATATTTTTCAAAACATCCGAAAAATAATTTATGGAAGCTATAAGATTATTTTTATATTCCTCAATACGCTTTGGCGCGCCTATTTCCTTGAAATACATACAGTAAGAACATTTTGAAGCGCAATAAGGCGTTCCAATGTATAACTGCGCGAAATGTTTGTCATTGTTTTTGTTTTCTAAGTGTTTTTGCCAGGATCTTTTAATTTCAGGCGCTTTAAAATACAGTTCTTTAGTCGCTATTCCCACACTGTAAAAATCGGTAAGGAAAAAATTATGGCGATAGCCGTACTTAAATACCAATATATCAACAAATTTTTCAAATATCTTAAGCCTTTTGTCGGCCTCCTCTTTAATTTGCTGACTTTTTTTCATTCCGATTAATATATTAACATTTTAAAAATTGGAGAAGGTGGTTAGATTATTCTTAAATTCTTATAATGGATAAATGGACATAAGTAAAAGAAAGAAAATAATATCTTTTATTGTTTTGGCCGCTTTGGCCGCTCATCTTTATGCGGGATTATCCTTTATAAAAATATCCGCTCCCACTTATGATGAAACGGTGCATTTATGCAAATTTGATAAAGTCCTTTTCGCTATTTCCGTTACAAATCTGCAAAGTGTTTATTATACAAACAAAGACACTTTCAATTGGCTTAAAAATATCAAACCTGTTTTTCGCGCCGGTTACTCCATTTTTCTATATGATTTGACAAATGATAAGGATGGGATAAGCAGAATAGCGGAATTTTTTGGCAAGGGCGAAAATAGTAAGGCAGAATGCCTTCTCAAAAGGCATAAAATATAATAACAGCATCAAAAATTTAAGTCACAGAGCCTTATGCCTCAGTTATCGTCAAAGAATTTAGTTTTCAGCTTCAAATTCTTCTTTTTCGGCTCCGCATACGGGACAAACCCAGTCATCCGGTATTTTTTCAAAAGGCGTTCCGGCCGGAACATTATTATCCGGATCTCCGAGCGCCGGATCATATACCCATCCGCATAGTTTGCATACATATTTTTTCATTTGTTGGCCTCCGTAAAATCCTCCGTAAAATCCTCTGTAAAATCCTCTTGCCTTACTTCCTAAATATATGTATAGGAATTTCAAAGTGTTGTAGCTTCCCGCCATAGGCGGGCCTAATTTATGTTTTTTTATTTTTCCGTTATTTTATTAAAAGTTGTGGTTAAGAAGTCCGCACTTCCACTTATATATTTTACTTCTTGCGCGGTTGTTCGTATAACTCTCTATATTTGATGAGGTATAGCCTCGCTGTTTCGGAAGTCGGACTTCCTAAATATTGTTTTTTATTTTTCCGTTATTTTATTAAAAGTTGTGGTTAAGAAGTCCGCACTTCCACTTATATATTTTACTTCTTGCGCGGTTGTTCGTATAACTCTCTATATT
>JAHINX010000002.1 GCA_018895765.1 Patescibacteria group bacterium | reverse complement strand
TCGGGCTGGTTAAAAAAAACAATCAGTACCGTGAGATGGCAATTTATTCAGATGGCAGGAAAAATAATAAGGCGGTCAAGATATTTGGTGATGCGGATATGCAGTACATTGAGAGAAACATATGAAATATACCAGAAAGCCCGAGAATTATGTTGGGAATTACAATATACCCTGTAGCAGATTGTTAATAATTCAGGAAAAACGAATTATGATGGAGAGGTGTGTCTAAAAAACAGATTATACCTGAATACTGATAAAAAATATTTCTAATTTGGAATAATTTCTTACAGAATTAGAGAAAAGCAAAATTTTACCCTCGCAAGAGGTTAGGTTTATACTAATTTTAAAATCAATATCGGCTCTGGGGCGCCGCCTTAAATCCGACATTGAAAAAGAGAGATAGACGGAAGGACAAAAAAATATATTCACCAAACAGGTGAAATAGGATATAAAAAAGCCCCGCTTTTTAGTATAATGTTCATTAGGGAACAAACAAAATCCAAAAAGCGAGGTGTAAACATTATGCCAAAAAAAGTGCTAAAATTCAAGTTAGAATTTAGCGAGAAGGAAGAAATCACGCCATATGCCGGTTTGGGAATATACGGGGAGATGTATAAATCGCTCGGAATAGACAAAGAAGTAGAAAAAATATTTCCGAAGCCAGGATCTGGAGCGGGAATAGAAGCAAATAATTACATAGAGCCGATATTGTTAATGATGCTCGGTGGCGGAAAATATATAGAGGATATTCGTAAAATAAATGCGGATAGCGGCTTGAAAAAGATATGCAAAATAAAAAGGGTTCCGAGTTCCGATGCGCTCGGAGATTGGTTAAGACGAGAAAGTAAAATCAAGATAGAAAAAATAGCCGGGCTCAACGATAACATTACAGCGAGAATAATAAAGCGAGCAAAAGAAGATGAATTCACACTGGACATAGATGCGACGGAAATAGTGGCAGAAAAGTTTGATGCGAAGTATACATATAACGGTAATAAAGGATATATGCCGCTGTTGGGATTTATCCCCGAGTTGGACTTGTGTTGCGGATATGAATTCCGTCAAGGGAATGTTCCGCCGCAGGATAAGAATTATGAATTTACAGAAAAAATAGTAGAGAAAGTAAAGTGTGCAGGCAAGATTATCAAAAATTTCCGCAGTGACGCAGCGGGTTATCAAGTAAGATTGATAAATTATTTAAGCGGTGAGAGAGTAAAATGGACGATAACAGCGGACCAGGATGTGTCGGTAAAAGAAATGATAAAGCAAATACCCGGGAGTGACTGGAAACAATACAAGGGCCGGGACGGAATAAAACGGGATAAAGAGTATTCTGAGACGGTGCATTGTATGAATAAGTCAGACGAATCATTCAGGATGATAGTGCAGAGATGGCTCAATCCGCAGCAGGATTTATTTAAGAATACGGAAAAGTATTGTTACCATGTAATAGCGACAAGTTATTTGGAAGAAGAAAAAACAGCCGAAGAAGTAATCTGGTGGCATAATGGACGAAGTAATTCCGAGAACTACAATAAAGAATTAAAGAACGGATTTAATTTGGATTATGTACCGTGCGGAGAATTTGGAGCGAATGCAGTATGGTTTGGGCTCGGGATATTAGCGTATAATTTTTTCATAGTGAGTAAAATTTATCTATTTCCGTCGGGCTGGTTAAAAAAAACAATCAGTACCGTGAGATGGCAGTTTATCCAGATGGCAGGAAAAATAATAAGGCGGTCAAGATATTTGGTGATGAGGATATGCGGCACATTGAGAGAAACATATGAGATTTACCAAAAAGCCCGTGAACTGTGTTGGGAACTGCAATACATTCTATAACAGAACTGTTAATAACTCAGGAAAAACAAGTTATGAAAAGGAGAGGTGCGTCTAAAAAACGGATTATACCTGAATACTGATAAAAAATATTTCTAATTTGGAATAATTTCTTACAGAATTAGAGAAAAGCAAAATTTTACCCTCGCAAGAGGTTAGGTTTATACTAATTTTAAAATCAATATCGGGTCTCGGGACAAACTGAAGTTTTGCCATAAG
>JAHINX010000020.1 GCA_018895765.1 Patescibacteria group bacterium | reverse complement strand
CTGCTCCAATGTAGATGTTAGCATTAGACATATACTTATATGTTGGGTTTCTTGCAAATAATCTTTATTTGCAAAGCGCCCTTAATTATTAATGCTTCCAATCTAATTTTAACATCTATATTTAATTTATAGCATTATGAAAAAAAGCATATATTTTTTTTTAATTATTTCAACAGCTATAATAATAGGAAGCTTGTTATATTTTAATTTTGCAAAAAAGAACGAACAAAACTTTGTAAAATCTGATAAAACAAAAGTGGCGGCAACAATATTTCCACTTGCGGATATAGCGCGAAATATCGGTGGCAACAACGTTGAAGTTGTAAATATATTGCCTCCAGGCGCAAGCCCGCACACTTTTCAGGCAAAACCAGCAGACATTATTGCCCTGCAGGATGCAAAAGCGATTTTCAGCATAGGAAACGGATTGGATGACTGGGCCGGAGAGATGGCAAAAAATGCAGACAACGCTCCAATAATTGTTGTTGACTCCAATATAAAGAAAGGTATGTTTATTGATGAGGACGAGGGTCCGGAACCACAAACAGACCCACACTATTGGCTTTCCGCAGATAACGCCAAAATAATAACAGATGATATTTTGGCCGAACTCGTCAAAATAGACCCTGCTCATACCGATGACTACCAAAAAAACGCAGAAAACTATAAACAAAAGCTAGATAACTTGAAATTTGAACTTAGCGCGGAGCTCTCCGCCTTGCCTTCAAAAAATTTGATCGTCTTTCACGGCTCATGGAATTATTTTGCAAAAGAATATGACCTTAATATCGCGGGTGTGTTCGAGCCGTCTCCTGGCAAAGAACCATCTCTCAAATATTTAAAAGAACTAAATGATACAGCGAAAAAATACAATATCAAATCAGTCTTCAGCGAGCCTCAGCTTTCATCAGGAATCATAGATTCATTCGTAGAAGATTTAGGACTGAAAATATTTATTCTGGATCCTTTAGGAGGTATCGGAGAAAGAAACTCTTATATAAATTTAATGCGCTATAACGCGCAAACAATAAAAAATGCGCTCTAAGATAAAAAAAATTATTTCTATTGCAAATCTTTTTGTAAAAAGGGGCGAGGAAATAATATTGGACGATATCAGCGCAGAAATAACCGCTGGTGAAATCGCCGCAATAATCGGCCCAAATGGCGCCGGAAAAACCACCCTTTTAAAATGTCTTCTCGGCATTTTGCCCTACAAAGGCGAAATTAAAATTTTCGGCTCAGCTTCTATAAATGCTTTGGATAAAATAGGATATGTCCCGCAAAGATTTAGCTTTGATAGGTCATTTCCCTTAACGGTTAGGGAATTTTTAAGTTTATCGGCAAAAAATAAAAATAACATAGAGCGCGCGCTAAAAGAAGTGGAGATGGAACAGGCAAAAAATAAATTATTGGGCGAGCTTTCCGGAGGCCAGCTTCAGAGGGTGCTAATTGCCAGAGCCACGATGAATGACCCGGAAATCTTATTGCTTGACGAGCCAACTTCGGGCATAGATGTCGGAGCCGAGAAAAATTTTTATGAAATGATTTTGCACCAAAATAAAAAGCATGGATGCACGATAGTTTTGATATCTCATGAAGTAAACATGGTTTATAAATATGCTACCCAGGTTATTTGCCTTAATAAAAATATGCTTTGCATGGGCGCGCCAGAGCAGGCAATCACAAAAGAAATTATGTCAAAGCTTTATGGCGATTCCTCAACAATGACAACGCACCCCCACCATTCTCCTCGTCATCACCATAAACATTAGCAGCTCATGTCATTTCGAGCGAGTTTGTACTCAAACGAGTCGAGAAATCTCATCCATACTATTAATTGGTATGAGTGGGATCTCTCGATTACGTTGAGTACATCTCCGCTCGAGATGACAGAGGGCGCTCTCATTTCATACCACCATAAACATTAACTATTAGCTATGTTGGAAATATTACAATATCCATTTATGCAAAGAGCGCTTATCGCCGGGCTGGTATTGGCCGCGATTTTGGCGGTTTTGGGGATTTTTACCATCTTGAAAAAAATGTCTTTTTTTGCCGACGGCATAGCGCACGCTTCTCTTGCCGGAGTGGCGATAGGCATTATTTTTTCATGGTATCCCTTGGCCTCGGCGCTCGTTTTAAGCATTGTCTTTGCTTTGATTATATATTTTCTTGAAAAAAAATTCCGTCTTTCATCGGATATAACAATTGGGATTATTTTTACTTCTGGTATGGCGTTGGGCATATTACTAATCAGCTTACAACCCGGATACCAGCCAGAGCTTATCAGTTTTTTATTCGGCAACATATTGGCAATTAAAAATTCCGATATGTTTATTATAGGGGGCATGGCGCTCGCGATTTTCGCATTCATTTTTATATATTTCAAACAAATGACGTTGCTCGCTCTTGATGAAGAGCTTGCCTATACTTCCGGGGTGAAAACAAAAATTTTAGAACCAGTCTTTTATGTTATTTTGGCGGCATCCGTAGTTCTCGGCATAAAAATTTTGGGGATTATATTGGTAAGCGCGCTTCTTATTTTGCCTACCGCAACAGCCAAGACATTGTCTTCGTCTTTTAAATCATTAATCCTTTCATCTGTTTTATTTGCAGAAATTATAGTTCTTGTGGGGATTTATATTTCCTTCGTATTCGATTTGCCGACCGGCCCGGTAATAGTTTTATCCGGCTCCGGATTATTCCTGCTTAGCGCTATCGCAAGAGGCATTACAAAAAAATCTTAATAATTATTTACAGTCTTTACCTCACTAGAGAAAACCGCAAACTTTATTTGCGGTTTTTATCTTTTAAACTACGATTGGATATTGCTACTATAAGTACACTATTGACAACCTATACATTCTATGATATAATGTATAGGTTGGTATAGATTTACCAGTTTCTTGTATAGCTTGCTTTTATTTGATACAATTACAATATGGACAAAAAAATTATTACAATTGGAGAAGCCGCCAAATTATTAAACGTAAATATTATGACACTGAGGCGGTGGGACAAGCAAGGCAAGCTTAAACCAGTGCGTTTTAGCCCAAAAGGCTACCGCTTTTATGATTTGGAAGAAATAGAATTAATGCTGAAAAATATTTTTGTTATTGCTAAAAAGTGGATTACAGCTATAAATGCAGACATTCCAGACCAAAAATATTATTGCCAAGATAGTCAGACATTCAATTCAAGATTAAATAAATTAGAAACGGAGCTACAAAAAATAGATGATCTGAAAGATGATTTTTCTTTAGTAACTTCTGTTGTTGGTGAAATAGGAAATAATTCTTTTGATCATAATTTCGGGCAATGGCCTGATGTTCGGGGTATCTTATTTACTTATGATTTAAATAAAAGAGAGCTTGTTTTGGCAGATAGAGGACAGGGAGTTTTGGAAACATTAAAAAGGGTAAAACCGGAATTAGCAGATAATAAGGGCGCACTCAGGGTCGCTTTTACTGAAAGAATATCGGGACGCGCACCGGAAAATAGAGGAAATGGTCTTAAATATGTAAGAAAAGTAATTACTAAAGTTCCAAAGGGTATAGCTATGAAATTATATTTTCATTCTGGAGATGCAGCATTAAATTTAAAAAATGGCGATAAAGAATTAAATATATTTGCTCCGGATTTTTCATTCAGAGGATGTTTGGCGTTTATAAAATTCTAACGCATGCGAATAGCGCTTGACGAATGCGCCTATGCGAATAAATAAAAAATATACCCAAAGATGAGCTAGCCATTGTTGATTTTGAAGGAGTTAATACCTTTTCACCTTCATGGGGGGATGAATTCTTGACGCCATTATTAAAAGAACGTGGCAAAAATTTAAGATTAAAAAATACAGACAATCTATCTGTAAAGGCGACTCTAGAAATACTTGAAGAAACCAATGAGGTAAAATTTAATATTGAAAAATAATCAAAATGAGCTTTTCAATTGGAATCGTGGGATTGCCAAATGTCGGCAAGTCCACACTATTCAAAGCAATAACAAAAAAACAGGTTGATTGCGCAAATTATCCATTTTGCACAATCGAACCGAATAAAGGCATTGTCGCTGTTCCGGACGAGCGTCTTTTACGATTGACAGAAATTTCTAAAAGCGAAAAAACAATTCCGGTTGTGGTTGAGTTTGTTGATATTGCCGGACTTGTAAAAGGCGCGCATAAAGGTGAGGGTCTTGGAAATAAATTTTTGGCAAACATTCGTGAAGTAGATGCAATTTGCGAAGTCGTCCGCGCGTTTGATGACCCAGACATCATTCATGTTTCCAATGAAATAAGCCCCAAAGATGATGTGGAGATTATAAATTATGAATTGATTTTTGCGGATATGGAAAGCATAAAAAAACACTTGGAAAACACGCAAAAAAAATCCAAATCTGGAATAACAAAAACTTTGGAAAAAGAATTGGCGATTTTGGAAAAAATTAAAACCGCGCTGGAAGATGGCCGGCTGGCAAATGAGTTGGCTTTTGATGAAGAAGAAAAAAAGTATGTTCATACGCTTCAGCTCCTAACCGCTAAACCATTTATTTATGTTTGTAACGTAAAAGAAGATAGCGATAAATCGGATGAACTGGATGTAAAAAATAAAGTAGTCCTTAACGCAAAGCAAGAGTTGGAACTTTCAGAGCTTGATGATAATGACCGCAAAGAATATATAAAAGAGCTAGGATTAAAAGAATCCGGGCTTGATGCGCTGATAAAAGAGGGCTATAAAATTTTGGATCTAATTACTTTTTTTACTAGCGGAGAAAAAGAATCACGCGGATGGACAGTAGACCGCGGGGCGACCGCGCCACAGGCCGCCGGGAAAATTCATACAGATTTTGAAAAAGGATTTATCCGCGCGGAAGTAATAGGCTATGATGATTTTATAAAATATAATGGCGAAGCGGGAGCAAAAGAAAAAGGCGCCATGCGCCTTGAGGGGAAAGAGTATATTGTTAAAGACGGCGACGTCTGCCATTTCCGTTTCAGCATATAAAAGATTCTCACAGATTACTGACGGATTCTCACAGATATGATTACACGGATATCCGTTAATCTAATCAGTTGAAATCCGCTATCATCCGTGGAAATCTATATTTTTTCCAAAATATAAATTTCTCTGCCGATTTTTTGGTCAGGGCGGGAATAAAGTATTGGTTCTTGTACGACTTTGAGGCCGTATTTTTTTATATCTACATCAAGATAAAAGACTTTTTCGTTGGTTATTATAAAAGGGACTATCAAAACCAGTCTCCCATTTTTTTTCAGACTTTCCGACAGGCCTTTCAAATATCCATCATAATTTTTTTCCAGTTCCTGCTGAAGCATCTGCGCTTTATCCGGCGATATCCCTCCTCTTATGGCCGGGCCAAGATATGGCTCGCCAACGATTAGCCCAAATTTCTTTTCCCAACAATCCGCTAAATTTTTCACATCACATTTTTTAACTTGCGGGAGTCGGGAACCCGATAGTTTATATTTTTCAAAAAGCCAGGCAAGATTTTCACTGGTGTCTTCCACGGCGCGCGCGCTGACGTCAGAACCATAAATATTTTTTATTCCCAAAAGCGCGGCTTCCATCAAAAGCGTTCCACTTCCGCAAAATGGATCAAGAAAATCCCCCTCCTCGCCTCCCCCTTTTGTAAAGGGGGAGGAACCAAGACCTAAATTGATAAGCATTTTTGCCAGTTTCGGCGGGGTCATTCCGGAAATAAGATCTCTCGCCGGACGCTTCATATCACGAAATTCATAATCGCTGAAATTTTGCGCTTCAAATGTTTTTGCCACAAAAATCCCCCCTCTAACTTTTCTTCGTAGGGGACGGCCATGGCCGTCCCCTACATCTTTCTGCGATGTCTTTTCCCCTTCCTCCCCCTGTACTCGGGGGGAGGTTAGGTGGGGGGAAAGAATGCAATATTCTCCTCCGCGCCTCAGTAGTTTATTTGTCCTTACAATAACGCTGGATAAAACCTTTTCTTTCCCTATTACCCAACGGACTTTGCGTCCCCTATCTATCAAATTCTTTTTTATTTCTCTGCCCAAATTTTTATCTGCCTTTGCTCCATAAAAAGAAATACCAAAAAATATCTTTTTCTCTTTTGATTCTTTTTCTAGATCAATTAAAATAATCTCTTTCGGTAATTTATTCTCGCTTATCACCTCTCCCAATTTTGGTGTTCCGCCCAATCTTTCTATGTCAGGTTTTTCGTCCGATTCAAAAATAACCGCTTTATCGGTTTTGAATATAATTTTTATCTTTGGATAAACTGCCAAAAGCTCTGCCAATGACAGTTCTGCGTTTTGTCCAAGTTCTGCAAAATATTTCATACCCCGTATAGTTGCTTCCAGCGCTAAACGCTATCAAAATATCGTTAGCGTTGGATATACAATATTTTTTTAAATTTTAATGTTTATATTCTTTTACTAACGCGTTTAGCGTCATGCGGCTTATCAGCCCTATCTTTAATTTACTTTGCCCTTTTATAATTATTTCTTATATGCAACTATCTTACATTGATGAGATAAGCCACACTGGAAGCAGTTATACGGGGCATAACTCCATTATAGTATGAAAAAAGGCGATTCTGCAAGAGAATCGCCTTAATGGGTGGGAAGGTACTACTTCAGGAAGGCCGAACCAATGTCGCGGTTTTGCCACTCTTTGACATCGGCTGGAGTAAAGGAGGGGCCCGGATTGACGAACGGCTGCATGATGGCGTTCCCGCACCAAGCCGGGATATGATTCATCCCAAAAAGGTGGGCCGTTTCATGCACTACTACAGTTGAACCGTAATATGGGCTTTCCGACTTTAGACAGTTCGGATTCAAAAGAATTTCGCCCTTTTCGACCAGAGCCATCGCAGTCGGAGAACAGGACTTACCGTCATCCAGATTCCAAAGCTTGAAACGAAAGTCAGCTTCGGCTTCCGGCTTTTCTTCAAATTGCCGGCCAAAAATCTTGAAATACTTGTTAAGTTCTGCTTCAACAGGCTCGCTTACAAGAGCACTGTCCAGCGAAAAAGAATACTTCTTCTCGCTTGAGGCCGAATAAATCCCCGTTTCCCATTCTTCGGTTACGGGCTCTTCGCAGACCCTTACCCATTCAACGTTATTGATAAAGGTTGTCCGTAGGGCAAAGGAGTCTTTGTCGCCTTGTGACAGGCGCTGAGGAATATCTTCCTCTGCCATCATGCGAACTGAGCTAGCCATGATGCCATTACTGCAAAAAACAGGATAACTCTCTATGCCGATGAGGTTTGCTAAAACATGGCTTACCGCGGCCGGAAACTTAGTCTTGTAGCCATCCAGCTGATCGATGCAGTTGGAGTCCACGATGATGGACTGGATTTTATCCGATCCTTCATAGCTCAACATAAAATCCCTGATCGGTTCCTTGCAGGTGCTTTGGATATATGCAACTGCAAAGTGGGCTTCTATGGGCGATTCTGTCTGAACCACTTGGACACCCAACTCGCTCCAGTAGGCGTTGAGCGACTTGATGACAAAATCGTTCGGAAGATAACTAGGCGGTTCTACATACATCCGAATTACGATTGGCGATGGAAGAACGCTACGAACCATTCTGCAAACCGGCTCTGGCTTATTGTCCACTACCGGCTCTTCTCCACCACAAGCACACATAAAAACCAACAGACACGCAATTATATAAAAACCTTTCATTTTCCTCTCCTTTTTTGTGTATTTTTAGCCAATTTTGGCTAAGTTTGTTAATGTTCTATTGATAATTAACTATAGCACATTTGAAAGGTTTTGTCAAGTGATGAATACATCTGAGGATTTCACAAATGCGCCCAACGGCACCACTAATTTCACTAATATAAACAGCTCAACGAGAATATCGTTGAGCTGTTTAACTATATTTGTGATATTAATAGGCAAAGCCCACTCGTAAAATTCTCTATGTCCACTTCAACGGATATGCGTTCTACTTGTTGATTCATATAATTGTGTTACTTCTTCTGCAGATAGCGCGCGATTATACATGCGGACGTCATCAATTTTGCCATTAAAAAAAAACGTGCTGTTCCATTGCGCTCCAATTCTATTAGCTCTGCTAAGTCCGTCAAAATTAGGCGAACCCTGAATTGTAGATGTGCTTTGAGCGCCGTTAAGATAAATCGTCTGATTTGTTCCGTCCCAAGTCATTGCTAGATGTATCCACCTTCCCGCTTCTTTTGCGCCCGCGTCTATTATTGAAGAGCCTCCATCCCATAGCTGAAACGACCACCTTCCTAATTGCGTGCTATATTCTCCAATAAATATAACTCCTTCAAAATTAATAACATATTCTTCCGTGCCGGTTGTTAACGGTTGTGCCCATACTGAAATAGAGCCGGAAGAAAATTGAGAATTGCTAAAAATGTTATCCCCTAAATAAATTTGTTCATTACTTCCATTAAAATCAAAAGCTTGCTTCACTTTTCCTTCTGCAATATCCGCAGATGTTATATTTACTCCTGTCCCATGATTATTATTTCCGCTTTTATCGTAAACCGTTGTTCCATAAATATCCCCTGCATCCATATTCCAATATCCAACAAGACCGGTTTTTGGCGCGGAGGCAGTATAATTTGTTTTTGCAGAATTATAAAGGTCAGTAACTTCTTGAGCTGTAAAAGAATAATTATAAATACGGGCATCGTCTATTTGGCCGGCAAAATCATAAGAATAAGTTACCCTGTTTTGTCTGCCTATCCAAAAAGTATTGTCTGAAGCACTCAATGTTCCCGTAAATGTGTCTTGACCTTTTAAAACTCCGTCAACATATATATATAAGTTTTGTCCATTTATTACGCCGACAATATGATGCCATTTTCCAGAGACAAAAACACCTACATCGCTACAAGCATACATTATAGGCCCAGTCGTAAAAACATCTACGCATGCTCTGGCGTTAGCAACTGAGCCATCGCTAGAATCCGTACCAATCAAATAAGAATTCGATAAAGAATCGTTGCCCTTAATCATAATATTATCATTATAATATCCGCCCTCGGCAGTAAACGCTGTCTTTTTTATCCAAGCAGACATCGTAATATGATGTGGGTCAGACGGATTGATTGTATTAGCAGTAATATATTCACTACTCCCATCAAAATCTAATGCCTGTTTTATTTTCCCCTCTGTCAAGTCCGCTGATGTTATATTTACTCCTGTCCCATTATAATTATTCCCACTCTTGTCATAAACCGTCGTTCCATTTATATCGTTCGCATCCATATTCCAATAACCAACCAGACCGGTTTTTGTTGGGGATTCTAATTTGTATGTACCGGCCAATGTCGCTATCTCGCTTGCGGAGAGGACGCGATTATAAATACGTAAATCATCTAAGCGTCCACTATAATTTGCATATCCACCTGCCGATGTTTTATCGCCAATACGTAAATAAGTAGAGCTTCCATCAGTAGGTCCGTGCCTTACTTGTCCGGTAAATGTTTTGACAAGCTCTCCATTATAATAAAAAGAAATATCATCTGTGGCGCCATTCTGTTGTCTGGTAACAGTAATGTGAATCCATTGTTTCGTAGGTATGGTCTGAGGTGAAGTCACAGAATAATTTGTGCCGGCGCTTCCTGTCTCCCAAAAAAATTGTATATTTCCGCCAAAACAATTAAGCCAATACAAAACATTGGTGGCCGTGCTTTCTCCTTCTGCGCCCTGCTCGAATGCAACATATCCACCTACATAATAAATCCATACGGCATAAGTCATGTCGTTTACCAATCTTGTATCTGCATTGCCGGAAACAACAAGTTCATCATTAGAGCCATCAAAGGTTCCTGCCCTGCCATAAACGGCGGATGGTGTTGTAGAGGCGCCTCCGTATGCAGTGCCCTGATGCTGATATGCAGAACTGTCAATCACCTCCCCGGCCGTTCCATTCCAACTCGTTTCATCAAATTTATAATATGCAACTAAACCATTTCTTAAATTTGCATTGGCCGAAGCTTCTGATATATCTTTTTCCGGCAAAAATCCGCCAAACACAAAACCACCTGCAATAAGGAGGAGTAATCCTACGGTGATAATTATTATTTTTTTCCGCATAAAAAATTATTAAATCCCCTTCCTCCCTCTGCTGTGCCGTTCGCGACTCTGTAATCAGAGTGAAGAGTGATACTCGGGGGGAGGTTACCGTGTTATTCGTAGCTTTCTGTGAGGTTCGTAGCTTTAGCGAAGAACCTAGCGAAGAACCTAGCGAAGAACCTAACGAAGAATAAGGTGGGGGGTCTTATTTGAAAAGATAATCCCCCTCCTCGCCTCCCCCTTGGAGTACCAAGAGGGAGGAAAAAGATGGGGAGGGAAAATCTTACTTCTTACTACATGCTACATACTACTTATTATTATATTCCCGCTATTGTGCTTGTTGCCACTTCATTTGCTACGGGTGTAGAGCTCGCGCTTTCCTCTATTACTATACTATCAGATAAAGCCGGGTTAGTGGATAGCGAAGATGGTGCTTCTTCGCTATCAGCTGTAATGGCAGATGCCTCATCTATCAATCTTTGCAATTCTGATATAGATTGCTCCAGATCTGCAATTTGCTGATTAATATCAGTGCCTTCCACTAACGCATTTTCATCAGTGGAGCTTGTTGACGAGATTGCTTCCTCCTTCGCTAAAGCTTCGGGGGACACGGTCGCATTGTCGCTCGCAATGACAGAAGATTCCGGCGTGCTGGTCGCTGTTTCTTGTGTTGAAGTTGTGTTATCCGCTAGAAGAGAATTCTCAAATCCGCCGGCATCCGGAGTACTGGTGCTCGTTTCCGGGATTGTAGCATCTTCGTTTGTTTCCTGCGAACTGGCGGCAACATTATTCATCTTTCTCTTTGCTATTATTATATAATCAAATTTCGAGCTTCCCATTCCACCGTTTATTTCTTTTACCAATATATCGGCAATTGATTTTTCGGCAACATAAATTCCCTGCGCGCCTTCGGATGTCATTGAAATAGTAACGGAAAGTAATTCATTCGGGTCCATAATTTCTGAAAGCGCCGGGTCAAACATAATACGCGCCTCGCCATTTAATAATTCACCAGAACCGTTTAGCATTATTGTTGGGTCTTCATTATAAATAGGATAAAAATCTTTTTCCCCGACTGACGTTGCTATTGTTTTTATAATTTCTCCTTTTGTAATAAAGTTTCCGGCTTCATCAATCTGCCATAAATCCTCCATACCGCTTAAAGAAGCAATATTTAATATACTATGTCCTGCCAGATCTAAATCATTATCCGCGGTTGTAATCGGGCCGATATTGCTTTCGTCAGTTGAAACGCTAAGTTGTGTTGAATTTTCTCCGAATGAAATGGCTGTTCCGTCGCCATTATACCAACCAACGTTTACAAAAAGACTTAAAGTGCTTGTTGCACTATTACCATCAAAAGCAGAAAGTGCCCGGCCAACTGTGATCCCCGGCTCTGTCATTTTCATTGCATAGCCCGGCAAAGACGCGCTGGTGAGATAATCGCCAATCTGAACCGCACCATTTTCATTTGATACTTTTAACGGAACGCGACCGGCAAGAGCAACCGGGCGTCTATCTTCTTTCGACATTTCGTCATCAGCATAACCAATATGTAATCCCGGTTTAGTTGAAATAACTCCAATTATATCGCTGTTATAAGTAGACGTTGTCCTAATCACATGCGTATCATTTGATCGGTCAAACGATACAACGTCACCAGCTTCAATTGTGAAATCGTTAACTAAATAATCTTCTGCTAAGTCATCCGCTACAGTAACCCATCCGTCAGCGCGTCCATAACCATTGTTAATAAAAGAACAATTGTCATCATTATCAACACATATAAATCCATTTGTTAAAATCACACCCTCTGATACATATAAACTACTCTCTCCACCTGCTCCTATAAAAACATCTTGATTATTATCATAATTTATATACAATGAGCGGGTAGATGAGATATCTTCTCCTCCGCCATCTGCGCGGAATGTTAGCTTGTTTGTGCTATTCCCGGCATATATAAACTTTCCAAAAATATCGATTAATGGCACATCAGATGAGCCTAACTGAGTCGCATAAATTGTTCCACTGGCATAAATATCTTTCCATGCGTTTTCATAAACGCCAATATCAGCTGTATTATTAGTGCCCGATATTAGATTCCCCTGAATACTACCTGAAATATATATTGAGTCTGTTATTGCATCGCCCAAGTATATATTGGAACCCCATAAATACGTTGTTCCCAAATTTTCCAAGGTTGCATCCTCGCCAATATAAATAGTGCCATTACTATCTATTGTTGCGATATCATATGTTGTACTAGCACTATCATTGGTTACCCATTTTTGTAAAGTTGAACTACTTATTAATACTGGTTCCCCGCCTTCTGTATAAGTCGCCGGACCAACTATTTTTACAATGGCATCATTATTTAAATAATTCATATCTATTCCTCCGACTACTGCTGAGCCCCCTAAATTTAAGTCCGTTCCATATATCGTCCCACTAGCGTAAATATCCTGCCAAGCGGTTCCAAACCGACCAATATCAAGAGTATTGTTGGCGTTCGGCCAAAAATTTGTGCCTATTAAACCGCCAAAACCTATAACATCGTCTACCGTGTCACCAAGAAGAGCACCACCTGTAGTAGTAAGAGTTGTAAACGTTCCTGCTGCGGCTGTGCTTCCGCCAATTACTACTCCGTCTAAAGTTGAGGTTGATAATCCATGAAATGTTGCTACTCCTGCGGCTGATACATCCCAAACACTTGAATCAATTGTGATAGTGTCTCCATTGTCGCCAATTGTCAGAGCACCGGTTGTCGTCAATGTTCCGGAGATATTGTTAGAGCCAATTGTTCCACCGGATACTGTCAATGCATCGGCAACCTCACCATCAACCCAATCAAAATCAATTGTTCCTCCGTCTGTTAATTGAGTTGAAGACATGCTGGCTCCGGTAATAACTCCATCAGATGATATATCCCAATCATTAGAATTGATTGCAATGTCATCTCCGTCGCCCAAGACAAGCGCGCCAGTAAATGTTGCCGTGCCGGCAAAAGTGGATGCACCATCAACACGAAGGGTTCCAGACGCACCAAAGTTTCCAGCAGATGACATATAGCCGAGAATTGTATTTGAGCTGTTTTGCCATTGAGTCAAGTTTTTATTTTGTGTTCCGTTTGCTTTGATGACAAACTGAATTTCGTCGGCATCACCCAAAACCGTAAGCTTACCTAAGCTTCCTGAACCGCCAACCGTTACATTGTCGGCTGACACTCCAAGATAAATTTCATTGGTTCCATCCACCCATCCGGCCGCTGTAGATGTTGCGGAACAATTTGTTCCATCAGCCAAACAGACAGATTGGCCGGCGACAACAACATCCGTGCCAGCATAAATCGTTCCGCTGGCATAAATATCTTTCCATGCGTTTTCATATATGCCAAGATCAACAGCATCGTTGTTTATCGGTATAAGCGAATTAGCAAAACGACCCGTTACATTTATCTGGTCTGTCATGGCATTGCCAAGTTCTATAAGGCTTCCATATAAACGCGTAGTTCCGAGCGCGCGAAAATCGCTTAAACCGGTAAAATAAATTGTTCCATCACTATCTACGGTTCCAATTTCAAATGTGTTACTGCTACTATCGTAACCAAGCCATTTTTGTAAAGTTGTCGAAGCAATAAATGCTGGGTCACCACCCTCTGTCCATGTTGTTGGTCCCCATAATTCTAATAAAGTTCTATTTAGTAATCCGGTATTATCGTCTCCAACAACAATTGTTCCGCTGGCGTAAATATCCTGCCAAGCGGTTCCATAACTGCCGAGGTCATAGGTATCATTAGAGATAGGATCAATATCGCGAACTCCGCTGATAGTACCATCGGATGTGATATCCCAAGTATTAGAATTAATTGCAACTGCATCACCATTATCACCAATTGTTACAGCTCCATTAAATTGAGCTGTGCTGTTAGCAGTAAATGTTGTAAACGTTCCTGTTGCCGGAGTGCTTCCGCCGATTACTACTCCATCCAACGTTGAGGTATTGAAGCTTCCGGAAAATACCGTGAAGTATGCAGCGGCAGGAGTTGTTCCGCCAATAATTATATTATCAATTGTTGAAGTTGCAATTCCTCCTGCCGGAGTAAGAAGCCCATAAATCGTTGTGTCTCCGGCAATGATTGCTGTTGATGAAGCATAAAGTGAATCCTTAAGCCAAACGCTGATTGTTGATGACGGAGTAATAGTACTTGCTCCATAATTTGTGTCGTATGACCAGTTGGAACCACCCTGGCAATTTGTTCCATTTGCAAGACAGACGGCACTGCCATTTACGGTGACGGATGTAAATGCGCCTGTGTTTGGAGTTGAGACGCCAATTGCTACTCCATCTAATGTTGAAGTTGAAATT
>JAHINX010000019.1 GCA_018895765.1 Patescibacteria group bacterium | reverse complement strand
GTATAGAACAAATAGATGTGTTATTTCTATGCGAAACAGAAAACGCTTCATTTACAAAAATGTCTCCCAGCTTTGCCAATTTCTCTGCAAATCGCTTATCGTCCAGATCTTCTTCTTTATAAAAACGGATATTTTCCAAAAAATTTATTCCCGGCCTGATTTTTTTGGAAATATCTTTTTTTATTAAATCATCTTTTATAAAATTAACCTTAAGAAAAAGTTTCTTACTTAGATATTTTGCAACCGGAGCGAGAGATAGAGATTTTTCGCGCTTTGCCGGTCTTCCCAAGTGAGAAACTAAAATAATAACAGCACCTCTTTTTTGTAAATATTTTACTGTTTCAAAACTTGCCCTTATCCGCAGGTCTTCCTTTAGATCCGGTTTTCCATTTTTAAAAGGCAGATTATAATCAACACGGACTAAAACCCGCTTTCTTTTTAAATTCTTCACTTGTTTAATGCTCCTTATTTTCATAATTTATTGGTCATTTCCCCCCTTCATTGGTCATTGGGATTTGGGAAATTGGTCATTTATTTTTGTATTTCTTTCACCATTTCTATAAGCCGATTGGAATATCCCCATTCATTATCATACCAAGCCAAAATCTTTACCATATTTCCGCCAACTACTTTTGTAAACGGCAAATCAATAATTGAAGAATATGGATTACCTAAAATATCGGACGAAACAATCGGCTCCTCGGTCACGGCTAGGATGCCTTTATAAATCGGATTTTTGGCAGCCCGCTTAAAAGCGTTATTCACTTGCTCTGCCGTAACATTTTTTTTGAGAAGACATGTAAAATCCGATATTGAACCGGCTGAAACCGGCACACGGATAGATATTCCGTCAAATTTTCCCTGAAGCTCCGGAATTGTTTTTGTCGTAGCTATTGCCGCGCCGGTTGTTGTGGGAATTATATTTTCTCCTGCAGTTCTTCCTCTTCTGTAATCTTTATGCGGCGCATCCACCAGGCGCTGGTCCGCCGTATAGCCGTGAACCGTTGTCATCAGCGCTTTTTCCACACCAAAAGCAGATTGTAAAACCGCCATTGCCGGCGCAATGCAATTTGTCGTGCAAGAGCCCATATCTATAACCCGTTCTTTGTTGTATTTTTCTGCATTCACTCCC
Organism: Patescibacteria group bacterium; assembly: GCA_018895765.1. Lineage (GTDB taxonomy): Bacteria > Patescibacteriota > Patescibacteriia. The sequence goes on along the minus strand of JAHINX010000019.1, from coordinate 44,278 downwards.
AAAAGATATGTTTCAACGCCTTCGCCTTTTGAAGGCGCGCTGATAATAACTTTTTTTGCGCCTGCTTTTAAGTGCGCGCCAGCGGATTCTTTATCTCGGAAAATACCAGTGCATTCTAAAACAACATCGATTTTCAATTTTTTCCAGGGAAGTTTTGCAGGATCACGCTCCGCAAGAACGCTAATTTTTTTTCCATTTACTATTAGATGCTTGTCATCATAGCTTACTTTTTTATCATAATCACGATAAACCGTATCGTGTTTTAAAAGATATGCCAGGTTCGCCGGCTCTGTCAGGTCGTTTACAGCAACCCATTCTATATTTTTTAAATCAGCCCGGCCAAAACCGGCTTTAAAAGTATTTCGGCCAATCCGGCCAAAACCATTTATCGCAACTCTTATCATAAAATTATTCAACTAATTAATAGTTAATTTACTTTATACAATTATACCACCCTTGCAAATTTTATAAAAATGGATTAAGGTAAAGCAAAGGCGTGCCATTCGAAGCGCTTACTGAAGATTGGGCTATTAATGAGGCCCATTCTTCGCCAGGTTCTTCGCGTAAAGCTACGAACCTCAAGAAGGCTACGAAGGGCATTCTCCGCTAGCGCGAAGAATGGAGGAAGATTGGATGACACAAAAATCAGAATGGCAGATATTATTCTATACCTGCGATTGCGAAGGAAACTTTATGAGATTAGGAGGAAAAATTGTTCTCCGCGATGGCAATGAAACAATTTCCGGCGCAGAAATTTTTCACGGCAATGGCGGGCTATTTGATATTAAGCTGACCGAAAATGGCGAAATTACTAAAAAATGCTGGGTTGAATCAATAGATTGTGGCGCCAACGCACAAGCAATTACTCCGGATGGAAAAACCATAAAGCTAAAGCACAAAGCTCTACTTCGGACTAATCCGGACAAAAAAGCGTGGAAAAAAATGAAAAGATTGGCATTAAAAGTAGAGTGCGCGAAAAATATAGCCGGAAAAATAGAAGAACTTGAATATCATAGAAAAACGCTTATTGCCGAGCTGAAAAAAGTGGATACCAATCTCAGTAAGTTAAAAGGTAAACTAAAATGACAAAAGAGGAGCTCATCGTTCTTTGTGAAAATTATACTGCCGGTGATACAGAAACATTTGCAAAAATAGTTACAGGATTTTTAAAGCTTAGGGACGGAAATGAAATCGAATTAGCTTATGGCCTTCAGGCAACCCAAAGAGAAATTCTTGCCTGGAAAGAAAAAATTCAACTTCCTTCGCCATATCAACAAATAAAAGCAGTTAGATATATCAAAAGGCGCGTCAAATACGCGCTCACAATCGAACTAAATTCACAAGCCATCAAGGAATAAACCAAAAAACCACCCAAAATCACGGGTGGTCTTTTTTATAACTTCTTACATCCCTTCCTATGTGCAGAATCCAATCTCGCACACGAGAAGGCAATAACAAAAAAATAAATACATAATGTGCGAGATTGGATTCTGCACATTATGATAGATTTATAATCTTATCTAGATCTTCAACCAAATAACTATTTACAAATTTTTTATACTTCTCTGGTTTTTCATAATATTCTCCCAATAATCCCGGATTAATAACCGACGGAAGGTTTTTAATACCAATATAATCTTGATAACTCGACCACTTATACATTTCCAAAAAATCATTGGCCTGTTTCCAATTAGTTATCCCCTTCTCTTTCCACTTCGGCTCTATAATTTTTATTGGATTTAAATGAATATACTGGGATAAATAAACCAAATACTGCTCATTATTTACAATTTTATATTTATACTTGCCCTCAAACAAAGACCCCGTTCGTTCATTTTTTAAATTAAAGTATAATGTATAAGCAATACCAATTTTATGCATAAACTTGGATATCCCCTTATCAATATTTTGTCTTAATAAAAGATGAAAATGATTCGGCATTAACGTAAAACATAAAATATCTACAAATCTCTCACCGGTTCGTTCTCCGATGTGCAAGATTGGATTCTGCACATTTTCAATCATTCGATTTAAATTCTTCACAGTAAACTCTGTATCGTTACATATATACAACGTATGAACAAATCTCGCGTAGTCCGCGTTTTCATTAAAAACAATACGCTTATCTACTCCTCTATTATAAATATGTGCATGGTCATTCACTGATAGTGTTGGTCTAATCATAAAACTTTTTATTAATTTTTATTATGTGCGAGATTGGATTCTGCACATAAACTAGTATATCATGCAAATATTTTAAAAGACCACCCGCAGATGGCCTTTTAATGATATCTATATTATTATTGTTTTAAAAATCTGTGTTACTAGATTTCAAATCTAGAAAATCTCCCAATCTGGATATTTTCTCCAATTACACCAACTTTTCCTTTTACCAATTCATCTATAGTTACATCTTCATCTTTTATAAATCTTTGATTCAAAAGGCAATTTTCTTCATAAAATTTTACCATTTTTCCTTCAACGATTTTATCCACAACTTCCTGCGATTTACCCGCACCTTCAAACTCTTCGGCATAAATCTCTCTTTCTTTATTTAAAACATCTTCCGGAACATCTGTCTCGGATAAATATACGGGATTCATTGCCGCAATATGCATTGCAATATCATTTGCAAGTTCGCGGAACCCACTATTCATTGCTACAAAATCCGTTTCTGATAAAAGCTCCAGCAAAACGCCAATTCTATTATTTGAATGAATATAGCTTACAACAAGCCCTTCGCGAGTTTCGCGTTCTCCTCGTTTAGTTGCTTTTGCAATCCCCTTTTTGCGAAGCACCTCTACGGCTTTTTCCAAATCACCATCCACTTCTTCAAGTACATTTTTGCAATCCATCATTCCACACCCGGTCATCTGGCGAAGTTTTGTAATTATCGATGTGTCCATATCAAAAAGTAATCCGTAATCTGTAATCCGTAATTCGTAATTATTTTTAATTACATGTTATGAAGCAACACATTTTACGAGTTACAAGTTACAAGTTACAAGTTACACTTATTTTTCTTCCTTCTTTTCCTCCCCTAATTCCTTATTCTTAACCTCTGATTCCTTTTTCTTTTCTTCCTGAATTTTTTTCATCTGCGCTTTTGCCGGAGCCAAATCTTTTCCTTCTTTAAATGCTTCTGCAATATATTCTACAATAATTTTTATTGATTTCAAAGCATCATCATTGGCGGGAATTGGATATTTGATTCCATCAGGATTTACATTAGTATCACAAACGGCAACAATTGGTATATTTTTTTTCTTGGCTTCGCGCAGAGCTGTTTTCTCTGTTTTTACATCAAGAATAAATATTGCGTCAGGAAGCTTGGGAAGCTTTACAAGCCCACCAATTCTTCTTCTCAATCCTTCTATCTCTTTGCCAAATTCGTTTTGTTCTTTTTTGGTATATTTTTCCAATCCGCCGGATTTTTGCTTATTTTCCAAATCCACAAAATGATCAATTCTTTTTTTGATTGTTGGAAAATTTGTCAGAGTTCCGCCAATCCAACGTTCTTTTACATAGGGCATTTCGCATTTTGCCGCCGCTTCGCAAACTATATCTTGCGCTTGCTTTTTCGTTCCAACAAAAAGAAGAGTCCCGCCTTCCATTCCTAGATTTTTCAAAAACTCTCCAGCTTTTTCAAGCTGTTCCTGAGTTTTTTCCAGGTTAATGATGTGGACTCCGTTTCTGTCCGTAAAAATGAATGGCTCCATATTAGGATGCCATTTTGATGTTCGGTGCCCAAAGTGGGCGCCTGCTTTTAGCATTTCCAATAAAGCTGGAAGATTTGCCATATTATTTGACCTCCACCCTGCCGGTTGCCCTTAAATTTCTCATGCGATTTAAGGAGACGCAAGATGTGTGGGATTAGTTATTACAATTTTATAATAAATTATCATATTTGTAAATATTTGTCAACCCGATAGTTATTTTAGACAAAAAAAGCGCCCCGGAGTACTTCGGGGCGCTAAAAATATATACACCTACACGCCTCTATCGAAAAGCGATCCTTTCTGATGCTGGATTGCCGCTCCCAAAAGCTTAATTTGGTCTATTCCGTAAACATTCAACCGCGCGCTTTTGCCCTTGTTTGTAGAAAGGGAAATACGCTCTGGCCCATCATTATAAACAAGATAAGTAACTATTGGACTATCGTCCCTCATAACATAAGAATAAGTAGCTCTAGTGCAATACTCCTCCCGCTCTTCAACTATGTGGATGCTATTACGAAATGATTCTTGGACGATCTGTACTTGCTTTTTTTCCTCAGCGTTTTTCTTTGCCTGACCAAGCAAAGATGCAAATTGCATCACAAATATCACAAAAACAAAGCAAATGATTAAAAAAAGCAAAAAATTTGTCATCTCACCTCCTATTTGCTCATAATATAGCACAATATTGACAATTTGTCAAGTATATGATAATATATTTTTATACAGCTTTAAAAAGCTAACAAAGATAAAAGTTTAAAGTTAATTTTTATGAAAAAAGACATTCACCCAACTTATCACAAAGATGCAAAAATAACATGCGCCTGTGGCATGGGATTTGTTATTGGCAGTACTGAGCCAGAAATAAAAACAGAGCTTTGCTCAAGTTGCCACCCGTTCTATACTGGCAAACAAAAAATAGTTGATACCGCAAGGCGTGTAGAAAAATTTCAGGAAAAAATGGCTAAAAAAGAATCTGTTGGAAAAGACAGAAAAGGCAAAGCTGTAAAACGCAAAGCCCAGGTAAAAAGACGCGCCGAAAAAGTAAAAAAAGTAAAAACAGAAGAAACTGGAAAATAGTTAAATAAAATTTTAACAAAATCCGCCTCTTTCTATTAAGGCGGATTTTGTATATCATATAAATATGGATAAAGAAAAAATCATTAAAACCGAAGAACAGTTAAAAGAATTGGAAGGCCAACTATCAGAACCGGCTATTTTTTCTAATCCGGAAAAATTTAAAAAATTGAACAAAGAATATGCCAAATTAAAAGAAACTATAGAATTAATGAAAAGGCTAGAACTGATAGAAGTAGATATTGAAACCGCAAAAAAAGATCCGGAATTAGAGTCAGAACTACCAAATCTGGAAAAAGAAAAAAAAGAAATAGAAGAAAGTCTTTCCCCAAAAAATCCATTAGATAAAAAATCAATTATCATAGAAATTCGCGCCGGAACAGGCGGAGATGAAGCTGCGCTTTTTAGCGCCGAGCTTTTCAGAATGTATTCACATTTTGCCGAAAATATGGGATGGGATGTAAAAATTTTGTCTTCAAACCAAATTGGAATTGGCGGATTTAAAGAAATAATTGCTAAAATAGATGGTGAAGGTGTTTATGGCTGGCTAAAATATGAAAGTGGCGTCCACCGCGTTCAAAGAATCCCTGAAACAGAAAAAAGCGGACGAATCCATACTTCCGCCGCCACCGTTGCCGTACTACCGGAAGTTGATGAAATAGAATTTAAAATAGACCCAAAAGATTTAGAGATCAAAACATCAACCTCACAAGGTCCTGGCGGACAATCTGTTAATACAACATATTCCGCAATTATTTTAACGCACGTTCCAACAGGACTCATCGTAAAATGCCAAGACCAAAAGTCTCAACAACAAAACAAATTACGCGCAATAGAAATTATGCGCGCGCGACTATTTGATATAGAACAAGAAAAGCGTAAAAAAGAAGAGCGAGAAATGAGAAAATCACAAATCGGAACTGGCGACCGAAGCGAAAAAATCCGTACATATAATTATCCACAGGACAGAATAACCGACCACCGCATCAAAGAATCCTGGCATAATATGGAAAAAATATTAAGTGGCGAAATAAAACCAATTATCGAAAAACTAAAAGAAGCGGACAGACAGGAGGGAAAATAATGACATCTTGCAATAACGTCTGGCATTCTCCGTTTGCAAAATACATCTCTTTCTAATATTCAGAGTTGGGCTCTGAATATTTTTTTATTTATTGAAATAGCGTAAGATAAAAGTATATGACAATAAGCGAGGCCCTAAAATGGGGCGTAAAAAATCTCACCGATTCTTCGTCCCGACTTGTCGGGACTACGAAAAACACGGAAAAAAGAAAGGGGTATTTAAAGTCGACCTTTAATACCGCTTTCTTGGATGCGGAAATTTTGCTTTCCTTTGTGCTCGGCAAGCCAAAAGAATTTTTATTCACTTACCCTGAAAAAAAATTAACTTCCGCGCAAATTGCAAAATACAAAAAATTTATCGCTCGTCGCAGAAAGCGCGAGCCAATCGCCTACATCACAGGCAAAAAAGAATTTTACAGCCGAAACTTTTTTGTCTCTCCGGCCGTCCTCATCCCCCGCCCGGACACCGAGACCCTAATCGACGTCGCAAAAAAAACTATTGGAAGCCTGGCTTCCAATAGTTTAAAAATAGTTGATGTAGGGGTTGGAAGCGGAGCAATTGCAATCACTTTGAAAAAAGAATTCCCGCGCACCCGCGTGTTGGCAATAGAAATCAGCCCCAAGGCAATAGCGCTGACGCAAAAAAATGCCCACGCGCTCGGCGCAAAAATCACAATAAAAAAAGGTGATTTACTGTACATTAAGAAACCATCTCTTGATATACTAAGCTTAGCGGAAAAATCTGTGAAAAACTCGAAAAATAAACTATCGGGAGTCGGGAACCCGATAGTAATTACCGCCAATCTCCCCTACCTCTCCCAAGAAGAATGGACCAAAGCTCAACCCGAAGTAAAGCGCCACGAACCAAAGGGGGCGCTGGTCGGAGGAAAAACCGGCACAGAGATTTACAAAAAATTATTTGAACAAATCCGCGATATAAAAATTAATAATATTACATTAATAATAGAAATCGGCGCAAAACAAAAACCAGCGATAGAAAAACTGGCACAAAAAATACTCAAACCAAAAAAAATAGAATTTACAAAAGACCTTTCGGGTAAATGGCGAGTAATGAAATGTAGTACGTAGTAAGTAGTGTGCAGTATGGATAATATAAAATGACGCTTTATTGCGTCATTTATTTTTTGTTACTTAACCAATTTACTACTCGGTCTCTTACTGCTTGCGGCAATTTATGCCCATCCTTTGACCACCTCCCCAGTGTACTCAAGCTAACACCGACTTCATCGCAAAGCTTTTCAGATAACTCCTTATCTTTCAATACCTCTCTTATTAATTTTGCGAAATCTTCCTTTGTCACTTTGCCCTCCTCTTTTACCTAACCAATACATTACCACAAATCATAAATTTTTCCAATAATAAAATGATGCTTTTTACGTCATTTTTCCCATACTACTTACTACATACTACCAACTACTTTTTCCAAATCCGACATTACTTCTACCCAGGTTGTTCCACGGTTAAATCTTATTTCATCTCCGTTTTTGTCATAAAAACGGAGCCTGTTCCATCTATCATCCTTCTCCCAAACCGCTTCTATTTTTTTTCCATCCTGAAAAATCAACGCATATCCACTCCCTATTGTTGTAATTTTTCTGCGGCTCATTGAATCAATAATCAAAATATCGGCTTCAAGCACAGCTATATTTTTTGCAATAATAAGCGAGCCGTCCAAATCCTGCGCGGCTAATTCGCCATCCTGCCTAATATAAATATTTTTATTTCTGTCATACGTCCAATCCGCATCATAAGTGCTGGAGTTGCTGAACTCTATTTTAATTGTCGCGCCGTCCTCTCCTCTTTCCGATTCATAAACGTCTTCTTTAAACTGCCAAGAAGCAAAATCAACTGTCGGTTCTTCGGAAAGTTTTGCAACTCTCGCTTTATCCAAACGTTCACTTGAGGTATAAACATTATGCGGAGCAATCCTATCTTCGCTTCTCCAATAATAAACCCCGCCAAAATACTGATCCAAATCAAATTGCTTAATATCGGCGTCTCCATTTATAATACCAAGCGCTTCCGGAGAACCGCCGACATGAAAAAGCATTGCACCGATATCCATCGCCCAATCAATAAAATATGGGCGCACACTTCTTACAGGCCCTATTTTATCTATCGTCCGATCAGTAGAGAATACTGCCAAAAATCTTGTTATTCCGCCTTCAACCGGCGCTTCATAAACAAGTCCGGCAAAAGAAAGTCCGGACCATGGCCTGGCTTCATATTTATTATCTATCATAACCGCAATCGGATATTTTTCCGTCTCTCCATCTCCTAAACAGACTCCATCAAGCAAGCGATACAGAGCGCAAGCTTTTGGCTTTTCAGAAAGAATAATGCTAATTTTTTCAGAAACAAAAAACGGCCGGAGACCTTGCCATAAAACAAGGCTTACAGCCGTTAAAGCTATCAAACAAAATAAACAAAAGCTAACTGCTAATTTTATATCTATCTTATTTTTCATTCTGACAATTTAACAATGAGATAATTTTATTCTCCCTTTTTCTCTTCTTCACCTTCTTCTTTCTTTTCTCCGGCAACTTCTACAGAAGCAACGCGTTCCGCTTCACTTTCCGGCGTGACTGCCGCTTCCTCTTCTTGCGGTTCTGTTATAATGGCAACCAATGCTTCTGGCGCATCCATAACTTCAATTCCAGGCGCTAATTTTATATCCGCTACTGTTATTTTATCATCAAAAGTGACAAGTCCAGAAATATCAATTTCAATTTCGCTAATCAAATCAGATGGCAATGCCTTTATGGTAAGTGTATTTTTTGCAGGAATAAAAGTTCCGCCAAGACTCTTAACTGCCGGCGCTTCGCCAATAAATTTCAACTCAACATCGGCTTCTATTTTTTCTTTCATAGAAACCTGGCGCAAATCAACATTTATATATTTTCCGCTTATAGGATGATATTGAACTTCAACAATTAGAACGTTTATATCTGTGCCATCCGGAGCTTTTACAACAACAAGAGATGATTCACCAGCCTCATTATAAACTTTATCAAATTCTTTATAATCCAAAAGTACGCTCTGATTTTTGATTTCAGGACCATAAAGCTCGGCAGTTATCTTGCCTCCGGCTCTTAAATCTGAAATTGTCTTTTCTCCTCTTAGTTCTGAATTTAATATAACGCTCATAAAATTAGATTTTAGGTATTAGGTTTTAGCTTGTTAGATTATTTATAAGAATAGCACATTATTTAAACATAGTCAAGATTTTAGCTTCTTACCTTTATACTCTCCAGAATACCCACCATAATAAAGCTGGAAATAAGGGAGCTCCCTCCCAAGCTTACAAATGGCAAAGCAATCCCCGTTACTGGCATAAGACCAATATTCATACCTATATTTATCAGAGTTTCGCTTAAAAAAAGCATTAAAAAGCCAATTGCCACATAAGCATTAAAGTCAATCTTTGTCTCTTTTACTATTTTTAAAATTCTATAAAAAAACAACGTATAAAGCGCAATTATAAAAAATACCATTATAAAGCCCATTTCTTCCGCGATTAAGGCAAAAATAAAATCCGTGTGCGCTTCAGGCAAAAATCTAAGCTGGCTCTGAGAGCCAAAACCCAAGCCCTTTCCCAATATGCCACCAGACCCAATTGCAATAATGGATTGTTTAATATTATATCCCGCGCCCAAAGGGTCAAGTTCCGGATTTGCAAAAACCATTATACGATCCTTTTGAAAATCTTCTAATACGAAAAACCACGAAACCAGACTAACTGCAAAAAAAGCCAAAAATATGATAATCAGATGTTTTTTTCTGACCCGCGAAACAACAAGCATCCCGGCCCATGCCAAAAACAAAATTATTGATGAGCCCAAGTCCGGCTGGAAAAGCACTAAGGCAATAAAAATCACAACCGCAACCAAACTTTTTATGATATCCCAAAAAGAAAACAACCGCCTGCCTTCACGGGCAAAATAATCAGCCAAAAAAATCACTAAAATTATTTTTATAATTTCAACCGGCTGAAAAGAAAACGGGCCCAAATAAAACCAGCCTGTCGTGCCTCTAATGGTTTCTCCAAAAACAAGAACTCCGCCTAAAAGCAAAAGTCCGATAAAATACAATAGATTTTTTGCATTTTTAAGCTGGCGGTAATTAAGCGCAGCTATAACAAAAACAAAAAAAATGCCTACAACAAAAGTTAAAAGCTGTTTTTTAAAATTGGCAAAATCGGCAATCGCTTCTCCTAGATCGGTAGAATAAATCGCTACAAGCCCTATGGCTCCCAAAAGAAAAACAGGAAAAAACAACATCCAATCAAATTTTTGTATAAAACCTTGTTTAAAATCCATAATATAATTGCTGATTGAAAATGTTATGTCGCTTGCGCGACAGATCAATAATAAAATCTTAAATCATAAATCTGAAATCATATTACCACTTATCCACAAGTCTTGTAAATAAAATCCGCGCCAAAAGGCGCGGAAATACTTTATAATATCATCCCTTATCTTATATACCCATCTTCATCAAAAATATTCAGCTCCGGCACAATCTCATATCTTGATACTGCCGGAAGACCTTCGTAAAAATAAATTTCCAAATCGCGCGATTCGCCTGATAAAAACTCCGTCGCGCCAATATAATTCAGCGCCACAAGCTGGTCTCCGCGATAAAGATAAGTATAAAATCCGATTAACCAATAATCATAGGCTGTATTATTTTTTGCCATAAAGCTCAAAAGCGCGATATTCTTTTTATTTTGTATCGCCCGCGGGTCAAAATCAGTATCGCTTACAACAATATCCATCCGCTCTTTTTTAAATTCCGCATAATCCGGTATTAAATGATTATTTATCCGGTGATATTTTATATCTCTTGTTTCCAAACGGATATTACGCGGGCGAAAAGCTCGTTCTACTCCAAGATTTGTTATATATTTTGTTTCATCCGGCAATACAAAGCCATTCCGCCAATCGCCTTCCAAACCCTCTCCCACAAAACGATATTGAAACTCCATCCACCATTTAGCATTCTGATTTTTAACTTGGCTAAAAATATCATACTGGCCTATTCCGCCGGCAAATATTTCCGCTTCGCTAAAATAGAGAGGCGTGGCGGCAATATTTGCGAGCGCCTCCTGACTTACTTTGATATCTAAAATTGTATTTAAGTTAGCACGTTCCTTGGGACCTGTTATTACCGCCCAATCCAAAAGCCAAATCAAAGTATAAGTCCAGGGCGCGGCAACAACAACAATAACAAGGCCCATGAAAACTTTTTTTAAAAAGGGCTTATTTCTAAAAAACCAAAAACTAAATTTGAAAGACGCCTTTAGCTCTCCTTCTTTATCAGCCGGCTTTTTAGTAGAACTCTGACTTTGCGCTTCGGGCGGACCCACTGATTCTTGATTTGGATTAAATGCCATAAATATTTTTTACTTATTTTGATTATATCATATCGGCTTGCAACATAATAAATTATATGCTAAAATATAATAGTAATTATTACTAAAAAAGTTAAAAGCTTATGCCTAAAAAAATTGAAAAAGAACCGAAAAAAGCAAACAAACAAGCTTATGGCGCGGAACAAATTGCCGTTTTAGAAGGATTGGATCCGGTCCGCAAACGTCCGGGAATGTATATCGGCTCAACAGGCCCGCAAGGATTGCACCATTTAGTTTGGGAGGTTGTGGACAACTCCATCGATGAAGCAATGGCTGGCTACTGCGACCACATCATAATTAACCTTCTTCCGGATGATATGGTTTCTGTTGAAGATAACGGCCGTGGCATTCCGGTTGACCAGCACTCAAAATTTAAAGTTTCGGCATTAGAACTCGTAATGACAAAACTTCATGCCGGCGGAAAATTCGGCGAAGGCGGATATAAGGTTTCCGGCGGACTTCATGGAGTCGGTGTTTCTGTTGTAAACGCTCTTTCAAGCTATACAAAAGCCGAGGTAATGCGAGAAGGTAAAGTTTGGGAACAGGAATATAAAATCGGAAAACCTACCGGAAAAGTAAAACCAGTCGGCACAACCCGCAAAACCGGAACAATAATAACTTTCAAACCGGATGCTTCTATCTTTGAAACAACAGAGTTCAGCTGGAAAACAATCATAGACCACATCCGCCAACAGGCATATCTCAATAAAGGCGTAAAAATAAGCATTTATGACAAGCGTTTCCGCGGAAAACACCAAGCGTATAATTTTTATTTTGAAGGTGGTATTGCTTCTTATGTAAAACATTTAAATCATAATAAAGACATAAAACATCCAACTGTTTTTTATACCGATAGAATGCAAGATGAAATTGGCGTGGAAATAGCTGTCCAATATACCGACGAATATAAGGATACGGTATTTGCTTTTGCGAACAATATCTATAACCCCGAAGGCGGAACGCATATGGTAGGTTTTAGGAGCGCGCTTACCCGCGTCCTGAACACCTATGCTAGGAAGCAAGGATTTTTAAAAGAAAAAGATGATAATTTATCCGGCGATGATGCCCGCGAAGGTCTTACATCTGTAATTTCTGTGAAAATAAAAGACCCTCAATTTGAAGGCCAAACAAAAGCAAAGCTCGGTAATCCAGAAGTCCGCGCAATCGTAGAATCAATTTTTGCTGAACAATTTTCTATTTTCTTAGAAGAGCACCCGAGAGAAGGTCAAGAAATTTTAGGAAAATGCATTTTGGCAGCGCATGCCAGGCTCGCGGCTCGCGCGGCGCGCGAAACCGTTCTCCGAAAAGGGGCGCTGGAAGGCCTCACTCTTCCCGGCAAACTAGCCGACTGTTCTTCACGAAAACCAGCAGAATGCGAACTTTATATTGTTGAGGGAGATTCTGCCGGCGGTTGTTTTTCCGCTGATACAAAAGTGGCCATAACAGACGGACGAAATATAACCTTCAAAGAATTAATTAAAGAGTACGAAGAGGGTAAAAAAAATTATTGTTATACTATTGGCAAAGATGGCGATATTGAGATCGCGCCAATAGAATATCCGAGAATAACAAAGAAAAATGCAAAAGTTATAAAAATTATTTTAGATAATGACGAAGAAATTACTTGTACTCCCGACCATAAATTTATGTTGCGCGACGGAAGCTATAAAGAAGCGCGAAACTTAGGAACCAGCGACTCTTTAATGCCTTTTCGCCGGCAACTTTCTCGATTAGGAAAAAGAATTACTATTAAAGGATACGAATTGGTTTTTACGCCTGAGTCACAACGCTGGATTTTTACTCATCTATTATCTGATAAATATAATTTAAAACATGGAATATATAATGAAAAATCCGGTGATGCCAGACATCATATAGATTTTGATAAACTTAATAATAATCCAGAAAACATAAAGAGGATAGAAAGGGAAGCTCATCTTAATTTACATACAAAAAATCTTTCAAAAACTCTGCATAGCGAAAAAAGCAAGCAAAAAGCGCGAATAGCTCATCAAAAACAGGAATATAAAGAAAAAATTAGCAAACTAATGAGCGCTCCAAAAATGAGCGTAATATTAAGCAGACGAGCTAAAAAACAATGGGAAAATGATGAGTATAAAAAATTTATGGGTGAAAAATTTTTAGAATTTTATAATAGCAACGAAGAGTATAGGGAAATAAATAATAAACTCTTAAATAAAGTCCAAAAAGAATACTGGGGCAATAAAAATAACAGAAAAAAACAAGCCGAAAGGGTAAAAGAATTTTTCAAAGCAAATCCGGAAAGAAAAGAATGGCTAAGAGAGCTTGCCAAACAGCAATGGGCTGATTCCGAACTAAAAAAATGGCGCGCTGAAACAACCAAAAAACAATGGACTCCGGAATTTAAAAAACAAAGGAAAGAATCGTATAATAAAACTTATCTCAAAAAAGCATTAAAGATGCTACATGATTTATATTTAGAAAAAGGTGCGATAGATGTTAACGTCTATAATCGAGTCAGAAAAGAAAAAAATGACAAGAGCATTATTAAATATGAAACCATATGCCAAAGATTTTTTAATGGGGACGAGGCCAGATTAAAAGAAGCAGTCGTTAATTATAACCATCGAATCAAAAAAATAATCAAGCTTGAACAAAAAATAAATGTCTACGATTTAGAGGTAAAGGATACCCACAACTTTGCATTGGCAAGCGGTATCTTTGTCCATAACAGTTCAAAACAAGGACGCAACCGCCATTTTCAGGCCATCCTTCCGCTTCGCGGAAAAATTTTGAATGTGGAACGCGCCCGTCTAGACAGGATGCTCGGCAATACCGAGATAAAATCATTAATCATCGCTCTTGGCACAAATATTGGCGAACAGTTCAATATGGAAGGTTTACGTTATCATAGAGTAATTATTATGACAGATGCCGATGTTGATGGCGCTCATATCCGCACATTACTTCTAACTTTATTTTACAGATATTTCCCAGAACTTATTTTGAAAGGACATATCTACATTGCCCAGCCGCCGCTATACCACATAACTGTCGGCAAACAAAGCGCCTATGCATATTCTGAAGAAGAAAAAGAAGAAATATTGAAAAAATTTCAGGCGACTGCCAAAGAAAAAGATATGAAAAAGAAAACCAAAACAGAAAAACTTGAAGAAAACGAAGAAGCAGGCGCAGAGAAAAAAGCCAATCTCCAGCGCTATAAAGGTTTGGGAGAAATGAATCCGGAAGAGCTTTGGAATACCACAATGGACCCGACTAACAGAATTTTAAAACAAGTTATGGTTGAAGATGCTGAAAAAGCCGACGAAGTATTTACAGTCCTAATGGGTGGCGACGTTGCTCCCCGCAAAAGATTTATTCAAACTCATGCCAAAGGCGTAAAAAATTTGGATATCTAGCAGTAGCTATCTCAATATTTAAAGCGTCCCAAATAAATGGGGCGTTTTGATTTCCACGGATTACTAACGGATTTCCACCGATTGGATTTCGCGGATTATCCGTCTATCATATCCGTGAGAATCCGTTAGAAATCTGTGGGAATCTTTTAACAAAAAAACCGGACTTTTGCCCGGCTGAGTTCACGTTAAATATTATTATGACTATTATGATTATCTCTTGTTTCTGGCTTAGTATATATCTTATACTCTCCTGTGCAATGCCTCCCCTTCATTAGCTTCCTCATCATCTTGCAAGTAACCTTACTCTTCACTACGCCGTTATAACGCTCTTGTTTGGTTTCGTAGTTGTGATAATAAACCAAATGACATTCTGTTACTGACGGCGGAATTTTGCACTCTTCCATTGCAATATTTTTTGTCCGCATTGTCGCCATACATCCAGATACAAAAAAGGCAACCATAAGTACAAATACTCCAAAAAGGTTCCTCATCGCGTCCTCCTTTTCTAAAAATATTTTAACAGATTTTAAAAAAAAGTCAATCTATAAAAATAGGCCCGGATTAATCAGGCCTTTTTTTCTTGTTTAATTCTTGCCTTCTTTGGGGCATTCTTTTTTGCATTCCTCGCGCGGATTGACAATCAATGACATTACCTTTTCTGTGCAAGGCACCATAGCTAATTCTTCGCAATGAAATTGAAACCAACACTTCGTCGCAAAACAGATATCCGACCTATAGTCCTTGATATAGTATATGGACTGAACCGAATTTCTTGCTCTTTTTATTATACGTTGCCCAATCTCTTCTTTAGTCATGCATCCTACAAAACAAAAAATAATCACCAAAAGTAAAAATACTTTTTTCATCTCCCCTCTCCTTTCTTTTTCGTTTTGAAAAGAGCTTTAAAGCCGGCGTGAAGCGCGCGGAACGGAAACTTCAAAGTCCAGATACAAACACCCTTGATTTTGTGTAAAGCCCAACGGAGTACGGGAAAATTCTTCTTTCCAATCATATATGCCATTCCATCAAGCATAAGAATCAAAATAAAAATATAAAGGACTACGCGGAGGATTTGATCTTTTTGCAAGTTATTTCCAACCTCCTTTCCAACCTAAATTTAGCACAAATCTCTAATCTTGTAAAGCTCTTGACAAATATAGCGTATTTATGCTATATTAATAATAGAAATTAAGTAGACCTGCGGGTCTCTTTTTAGAATCAAAACATAATAAATATATAAGTTTATGAACAAAGTGATAAAGTATATCTTTGAATCAAAAGCCGAACTCAAAAAAGTGGTTTGGCCCAACAAAAAAGAAACAACCAATTACACTATTTTGGTGATTGCGATTTCTTTAGGCGTTGCTGCCTTTTTCGGCATCTTGGATTATTTTCTAACTTTAGGATTAGAAAACTTGATAAAATAATTAAGGGGGAGGATTTAGTTTTTGGCCTATAGGCTACAAGCTAATTCCTACAAGCTAATTTATATGGCCAAACAATTAGAACGCGGAAGACAGTGGTATGCTATCCACACTTATTCCGGATACGAAGAAAACGTTACCGAAAATTTAAAACAACGCATCGAGTCATACGATATGCATGACAAAATTTTTGATGTGCTGATTCCAACCGAAAAAAAAATAAAGATTAGAAATGGAAAAAGAAAAGTAGTAACGGAAAAAATATTCCCCGGCTATGTCCTGGTTGATATGATGGTGACTGACGATAGCTGGTATATGGTCAGAAACACTCCAAACGTAACAGGGTTTATCGGAACAGGAACAATACCTACTCCACTTTCTGAAGAAGAAATAAAAGCTTTGCAAAAAAGAATGGGCGTGGACGAGCCACAATATAAGATTGATGTTGAAATCGGCGACGCAGTACGCATTATAGATGGTCCGTTTAAAAATTCTGAAGGAAAGATTGATAATGTTGATAATGAGCGTGGAAAAGTCAAAGTACTTGTAAATGTATTTGGACGTGAAACACCCGTAGAATTAGATTTTCTTCAGGTAAAAAAGATATAATAAATTCAAAAAATAAAATAGATATTATCGTTATAACAAAAACGGCTTCTATAATATCTTGTAAAAAATAATTATTATGGCAAAAAAAATAAAAACAGTTATAAAATTGCAAATTCCTGCCGGCGCGGCAAATCCAGCGCCTCCGGTTGGTCCGGCATTGGGTCAGCATGGACTTAATATCGCCGAGTTCTGCGCAAAATACAATGATGCGACAAAAGATATGCGCGGAGAAATAATTCCTGTAGAAATTTCTGTCTATGAAGACAGGAGTTATACATTCAAGCTAAAAACTCCACCTGCGTCAGAACTTTTAAAAAAAGCGGCCGGAATTAAAAAAGGTTCTGGAAAACCGCTGGCAGAAAAAGTTGGTACCGTCACAAAAGCGCAGATAAAAGAAATTGCCGAGAAAAAAATGCCTGACTTAAATGCAAACGATATTGAAGCGGCAATGAAAACTATAGAAGGAACGGCAAGACAAATGGGAATTGAAGTAAAATAACACCTGACATTTAACATTTAACATTTGTGGGAGTTGTTGATAACTCGTTATAGACTTATCCACAACGCTTTACCACGAAATAAATATGGCAAAAAAAACAAAAAAACAAAAAAACAAAAAAATAGTAGCAAAAACAGAAGTGCCAAAAGAAGAAATCCTAAAAAAGCAGGAAGAAAACACGGGATTTAATAAAAGCAAAACATACTCTGTTGAAGAAGCA
Organism: Patescibacteria group bacterium; assembly: GCA_018895765.1. Lineage (GTDB taxonomy): Bacteria > Patescibacteriota > Patescibacteriia. The sequence goes on along the minus strand of JAHINX010000019.1, from coordinate 26,815 downwards.
ATAAAATTCGCGAGAGAAACTTCTAAGGTAAAATTTGATCCATCAGTGGAGCTTCATGCTCGTCTTGGTATTGATCCAAAAAAAGGCGAAGAACAAGTCCGCGGAACAGTCGTTCTCCCTTATGGAACAGGCAAAACCCTCCGCATCGCAGTTTTTACAAGCGAAAAAAATGAAAAAGATGCGAAAGCAAGCGGAGCCGACATTGTCGGAGGCGAAGAACTCATCAACCAAATAAAACAATCGGGAAAAATTGATTTTGATGTAGCGGTTGCTACGCCTGATATAATGCCAAAAATGGCGCCGTTGGCAAAAATACTGGGACCTAAGGGCATGATGCCGTCTCCTAAAAATGATACGATCACAACAAAAATAAAAGACGCTGTAGAGCAATTGAAAAAAGGAAAAATCGTTTTTAAAAATGACGATACCGCCAATCTGCACGTTGCTCTTGGAAAATTATCATTTGACGATAATGCGCTAAAAGAAAATATTGAGGCCTTTATTACTGTTTTGAAAAAATCAAAACCTGCGTCTTCAAAAGGAGTATTTATTAAGGGTTTGGTTTTATCCACAAGCATGGGCCCTGGAATAAAATTGAGCATCTAATACCTCGCTCATAACTCACCAAAATATCCCGCAAAAGCGGGGTATTTTGAATTATATATTTCAAAACTTTGACTCTCCTCTTTCTATGTTTTAGAATATAGATAGTCATTAATAATTAAACAAAAAAATATGACATTTGAAAATCCGCCGAAAGGCGAAGAAAAACCTGAAGAAAATTTAGAGTCGCCGGAAATGGCGGCAGAAGAAGAAATATCTCCGGAAGCTATGGAAGCAAACGAATATTTCGAAGGTATGCGCGCACAAATGCTGGAGCTGGAAATAAAAGGCGAACTTACCCCTGAAGAACAAGAAACATTGGATTATCTAAAAGAACAGGTGGAACTCTTTGATGAATTAGGAGGCGAAATTGAAGAAATAATTGAGGAATAAGTTATACTCTATTCCAAATACTATATGCAAAATTTTATCCGTCCTTCATGGGACGACTACTTTATGGCAATCGCCCGCATTGTCGCAACCAGAAGCACTTGCGACAGACTTCGCGCTGGCGCGGTTTTGGTTAAAAATAAAAGAATTATTTCCACAGGATATAATGGTTCTCCACCCGGGCTTCCACATTGCGACAGCGAAGCCGGACATCTTATGGAAGAAGGGCACTGCGTCCGCACAATCCATGCCGAACATAACGCGATTTTGCAAGCCGCCACAGTTGCCGGTCAAACTACCGAAGGTGCTACTCTTTACGCGCTTTATTCGCCCTGTATCCATTGCTGTAAATATATTGTTGCCGCGGGAATTAAAAGAATCGTTATTGAAACAATCTACCGCAACTCACAGGCAATAGATTATTTAAAAACAGCCGGACTTGAGGTTGTCTTTTACGAGCCCAATCAAGAATGGAATAATAATATAAAAAGATTGTTTGAAAAAAATATAGAAAAAATAGACGAGAAAGCAGTTATATTGGAAGAGAATGTACCAATAGAGCAGAAAAAAGAACCGCCCAATAATTTCGGGCAAATATATTAAAATAGCGTTTAGCGATTAGCAATTAGGGTTCAGTTAAATAAATTATGAATAATAAAAATAAAATAATTGCCATCGTCGGGATGTGCGGTTCCGGCAAAAGTATTTTAGCAGACGCGTTTGTTGCGCACGGATGGGGTTTTGTCCGTTTTGGACAAATTACTCTAGATATCATAAAAGAACGCGGATTAGAACCCAATGAAAAAAACGAAAGAGAAGTCCGCGAAGCAATACGCAAAGAGCATGGAATGGGCGCTTATGCAACTTTAAATATCCCAAAATTTGATAAAGTTTTGGAAGATAAAAATCTTGTTGCCGACGGACTTTACAGCTGGGATGAATATAAAATTTTAAAAGATTATTATAACGAGCGCCTAACCATAGTTGCTATCTATGCTCCGCCCGAACTCCGCTATGAACGGATTTCAAAAAGATTTTCAGATAAAGATGATATTGATTTGCGGAACAGAAATTTTAGCAAAGAAGAAGCGAGGGCGCGCGACTTTGCGGAAATAGAAAACCTGGATAAAGCCGGCCCAATCGCCATGGCTGACTGTACAATTGTAAACACCGGCTCGATGGAAGAATTCAAAAAAAAGATTGACGGATTTATAAATACTTTTCCCCCTTCGGAGAAGGGGGAGTAAGGGGGATTTAATTATATATTCATAAATCCTCCCCAACCCTCCTTTTCCAAAGGAGGGTATAAAAATGTATGCAAGAAAAAATGCGACAAATGGTACAGGACATCCCCTCTCTTTTATCTCAATACGAATTGGGAACATTTTCCAACCTGAGCCGGGCGGAAGGCGGATTTACAAACGATAATTACATTATTGAAACAAGCAAGGGAAAATTTTTTTTGAAAAAATATTTGCGCGAAACCAATGAGCGCATTTCACGGGAACATCAATTGTTGGCATATTTAAAAGAACAAAAATTTCCCGTCCCTGGACTTATAAAAAACAAAGAGGACGATACACTTACAGAAATAGACAACAAACGCTTCACTTTTTTTGACTATATCTCCGGTCACACAAGAGTAGCAACAAATAGTGTAACCGACGAAGAACTTATAAATATCGCGAAAACTTTAGCCCGCTACCATTATTTAGCAAAAAACATTCCTCTTGATCTGGAGCCGGTGGTGCCAATTTGGAGTCGCGGGGCGCTGGATCATCTTTACTCTGACGTAATAAAACATTTATCAAAAAAACAATTTTTTGATGATTTTGACAAAGAAATAAATAGTATCTTGGCTCATAAAATCAATGAGTTGCATCTGTCGCCAAAAATTGAGACAGACGCCCTTCCGGCTCTTCTTATTCACGGTGATTTTCATGCCGCCAATATGCTTTTCAATGAAAAAGGAGAGGTCTCTGCTGTTGTTGATTGGGAGCTGGCAAAACATCAGCCAAGAATATGGGAAGTTATCTGCGCAATGGTTTTTGCCTGCAAAACAGATTGGACATGGAATTTTCATACTCCATTAAGCTTTGAAAAAGCAGAAATGTTTTTGAGCACATATCACAACATCAATCCCCTGACACAAAAAGAATTGGAAATTATACCTGACATGCTCCGCCTCGCATCAGCAGATCTAACATGGCCATTAAAAGAACATTATTTGCATAAAAATTTTTCCTCAGACAGATTTTTGCCAAAAGCGGCGGAAAACTGGTTTTTTTGGGATAATGAAAATATTTCCCAATTCAAAACATTAATTATCACAAAATTATCTTCTCTCCAAAAACCACTATTATAAAATCCTGACAAAACCCTCCGTCATTGCGAGTCCCGCCCCAGTTCCCCAAAAACTGGAGCGGGGCGTGGCAATCTCGTCTTTTTGCAATTAGATTGCCACGTCGGAGTACCCTAGTAGTAGAGCAAGCTCACTACGGGGCAGGCCTCCTCGCAATGACAGCAAAAAAACCGCTATTATAAAATCCTGACAATTTGTCAGGATTTTTATTGTTTACGCCATGGCGCATTTTTATATTTTTCTCGGAATTCTTGCATAAGCTCCAAATACGGTTCAATAAAAGCTCTAAAGGATTCAAACTTTTTCACATAATATTCAACTTTTTCCTGCTGGTCAAAAAATACATTGCCAAAAGGAATATTTCCCGCCTGCACCTCATAAAGCGCGCGAGAAATATAACCGGCATTTTCTACAGCATTAAAGAACTGCCCGTTCCAGCTTGCTTTTTCGGGCGTCTCCCCTCTCCGCCAAATCGGCGGAACCTCTTCCACGACAAGAGTAGCTTTTCTGATTCTTTTTGCCAACGCAGGCGAAACTACCGAAAGTAATAACTCTAAGGCCTCCTCTTCTTCTTTTTCAATTGCGCTATTCTTATTTACAAAATCAACATCGCCCTTCAAACTGATTCCTTCGGCAAAATCATGAACAAAAAAGGCAAGTTGTAGCAATCTACCATCCAAAAAATTACAACAAGCCGTTTCCTCATCCTCTTCAAGCGCGAGCATCATATTTCCCAAAAAAGGCGTATCAAATGCCGTGTGAGTTAAAACCGCTTCCGGCAAAGCCTCGCCTGACTCTGAAAAATTATATTTTCTGCTCAAACCGGCCAAAAGCTCATATCTTTTTTCTTCTGCCAATGAATTAGTAAATAATCGGCAAAATCCAGTAAACTCTGCTAAGTCTATCTTTCTTCCGGCATCCCTTAAAGAAAACAGATAATTTCTAAGCGCTTGCCTGGCAGGTGGCGCTTCTGCTATTTTTTGATTTTTTGCAAGGTCGCGTCCGCTAACTTTGATCACTATCCAATACCATACAGAGCTGTGTTCACTTTGATGAAATTCAATCAGCCCCTTCATAAACAAGTGACTTAAAATACCTTCTGCTCCATACCGTGGCATTTTATATTTCCGCATTAGAAAGCTCAAAACGCGTTCGTCAGCTATTTTATATTCCAGTTTACCATCATCCAACTCTCTTGCATTAATGCCTTTTTCCGAACATAATACTTCAACCAATTCTCTTATTATATCCAAATGCGTTCTTAATACTCTTTCTTCTTGAGCCATTTTTTCCTCCATTCTTCGCTCTTTGCTATCGCAAAAAGCTTCGAATGGCACTGCCTCTTACAAAAAGAGGCAATACCTGTGTTAATAAAAGAAGAATGTCCTTCATAGTCCTTTGGACGAAAAACGAACTCTATTCTGCCTTTTTCAAAGAGCTTACTTTAAAGTTTAAACCTCTTTTATATTAATGTAAATCCAAAAGTTATCCACAACTAATAATATCCGCATTTGTCCTCTCTTATCCGTAATTATCATATCCGCGTAAATCCGCTATAAATCCGTGGCAATCTCTTTACAAAAAATCCCCATAAAAATGAGGATTATTCAGTCCAGCGTGGATATCTTTCCATATATTCCATAATTTCCGGCAAAAGCGGCAAAACCTTAATTCTAAAAGAATAAAATTCTCTCATTAAGGGTTGAATGTCCTCCCAAACATTATGAAACGTGTTTGCAAAAGCAAGCTGACCATGCCTTACCTCATAAAGCGATTTATCCAAAAATGTTGCCACAACTATCGCCCACAAAAATCTTCCGGTTACAGAAATACTGCCCAAGCTTTCGCCGGCCAAAATCGCTCTATCTCTTTCTTGCGAAAGTTCGTATGCTCTTCTAAATGGTCCGTGTACCACTTCCGGATAGTTTTTTAACAGATTCAGAAAAGTGTCATCTTCCTGCGACAAATCCCTTGTATCCTTATCCATTAAAGATACTTCGCCATAAGTAGCCATGCCCAAGCCATACATAAAAAAAGACAGATAGAGATGGCGCCGCCTAATCTCCAAACTCTTGTGTCCGCCATAACCCATTTCGGTCGCAACCATTTCCGAGGCAATCATAAACTTATGAAGCATATGGTCCATTAGCGTTTCGGAAAATTCCTGTCCTTCTCCGCCTCCCTGGACGCTACGGTTTTTCATCGCATATTTTTGCCACCTATACTCTGCTTTTAATACATTTGCCAATTTTTGGAAAAAACCATAATGCAGGCCAAGCTCAAAGCCGTCTTCATCTTCCGGAAGCTCTGCAATGAATTGTAAAAAATCTTTTCTCGCTTCATTTTCAAGCATTTTCGTCCTCCTTGCGCGCTCCCACGCTTTGTTATAAACTAATTAAAAGAACTCTTAACTAATACTATAACCTTAAAAAACCTATGTCAAACGACACCTACCCACAAGAGGATACAAAAAATAAACGAAGGATCTATACTCTGGAAGGATTAACGCCAGAAGTAAAGGCCGTCTGTTTTGCTAAATGCTCACGATCACCCGAGTCATTTGATGAGATAGCAAAAGAATTAACAGAAGAAAAATCAAGCGAATTTCATGAAAAATGGGTTGTTGGTTATGGACATTCATCTGTTGCTGAACACGCAATTATTTCTATCGCCTTAGAGAATATATCAATTTTAGCAACAAAAGTTGTAGAAGATAATAGACTGGCATCATACACTGAAAAATCTACCCGCTATCAAGTTTTTGATAAAAATAGATATCTAAAACCTGAACGGATTATGAAGTCCGACCTGAAAGATATTTACGAGCGCGCTGGGGATTATTTGTTTCAAGTTTATGAGGCTCTTTCCGAGCCAATGATGGAATTTATAAAGAAAAAAGATCCAAAAAAACCAGACATGGGCGAAAAAATGTATAATTCTATTTGTAAAGCAAAGGTCTGCGATAATGTACGATATCTTCTTCCAGCATCAACCCAAACTAATCTAGGGATGACAATAAACGCGCGAAATCTTGATTGGGCTATTACAAAACTCATGTCACATCCTTTAGAAGAAATGCAAGAAATCGGCACAGAATTAAAAGAAGTAGCCAGCAAAGTAACCCCAACTTTAGAAAAATTCGCAGACAAAAACCCCTATTTAATGGAAACCGATAAAGAGTTGGCGCATCTTAGCTCATGGCTCTTTAATAATGAACCAGCTGGGAGTAATCTTCCAGTAAAGCTCGTTGATTATGACAAAGACGCAGAAAACAAGTTGGTCTCAGCTCTTTTATATAGAAATAGCAACTTACCTTATTCACAAATAAAATCAAAAATAGAAAAAATACCAAACGCAATAAAAACAGCCATTATAGATGAAGCATTAAAGCGTAGAAATCCGTTTGATCGGCCTTTGCGTGAACTGGAGCATATTTATTACACCTTTGATACTCTAATGGATTATGGGGCCTTCCGTGATGTCCAGCGCCACAGAATGGCAACACAAACTAATCAGAAGGTTACAATAGAACATGGATTTTCAATACCAGACGATATTATTGAAGCTGGATATGAAACGGGATTTAAAAACGCAATGGCAGTTGCAGAAGAGGCGTATCACAAAATTTATAAACAATTCCCAGACGAAGCCCAATATATAATCCCCCTTGCCTTCCGCAAACGAACTCTTTTTACATGGAATCTACGAGAACTTCATCACTTTATACCTCTCCGCTCCGGAAAAAAAGGACATATTTCTTATCGCAGAATCGCACAAGAATGCTGGCGCGAAATAGAGCGCGTCCATCCCCTACTTGCTAAATATATCCGCGTTGACCTTTCGGATGAAACAGTATCTACGGCGGGAAGCAAATAAAAACAATTTTCAATTATCAATGATCAATTTTCAATAAATTTCAAAGTTCAAATCTTTTCTGGTTCCCAACATTCTATAGTTCTTTTCCCGAGTCCCGACCTCCTAAAGTTCCCCGTATTTGTTTTGAGGTCGGGACTCGGGAAAAATTTTGTATTGATGTCGGGAACCAGAAAAAAATTAAAGAAATATGCAAGGCAAATTAATAGTCATTGACGGGACCGACGGTTCCGGCAAAGCGACACAAACAAAAAAACTTATAGAGCACTTTATTGATGAGGGTCGCAAAATAGAAACCTTGGATTTTCCTCAATATTATAACAACCATTTTGGAAATATTATCGGTTGTTTTTTGCGTGGAGATTTTGGCGATCCAACAAAGTTTAATCCATACCTTGCCTCCACCCTCTATGCCGCCGACAGATATGAGTCAAGCGAAAAAATCCGCAAATGGCTTGCGCAAGGAAAAATTATTCTTCTAGACCGCTATGTAAGCGGAAACCAGATTCATCAGGGAGGAAAAATAAAGGATGAGGAAGAACGCCGGACATTTCTAAAATGGCTGGATAAAATTGAACATGGGGTTTTTGGAATACCCCGCCCCGACCTCATTATATATCTTGATGTCGAACCGGAGACATCGCAAGTCCTTATTGAAAAAAAAGCTACCCGTAATTATACCGGCGGCGCAAAAAAAGATGGCGCAGAATCCAGCGTAGAACACCAAATGGATTCTCACGAACAATCTCTCCGTCTTGTTTCAGAAATGAATAATTGGGTGCGGATAAAATGCGAAGAGGACGGCGAACTTCTTTCCATAGACCATATCCACGAAAAAATTTGGGCAATTGTTTCAAAAATGATATAATATATAGTATTAAAATTAATACTAAGCTCTATGTTAAAAATTGCTGAGATAATACGTCTTTCCTGGGAGACATATACTTCAAAATTTAAACAATATCTTCCTTTTTTAGGAGCTATTTTTATTCTTTCCGCTTTGACGAGTTTGAGCGCGGTTTTAATTGACCAATTCCTAACATTGCCGAATATCGCAAAATTTTTAATTTCCGGCTTTATCTCCTTTTTAGCATATCTTGTAAATTTCGTCGTGCTTATCGCCATCATATATTATACAGACAAGTTTTTAAGCAATAAAAAGCCGGATATCAGCTTAAAAGATATTTTTGGAGTTTATTGGCCGGCAATTTTTATCAGTATTTTAGCCGGGTTGATTACAGCTGGCGGATTTATATTATTTATTGTTCCGGGCGTGATTTTTACCGTCTGGTATGCTTTTGTAATGTACATCGCAATCCTGGAAAAAAAGAAAGGAATGGAACTTTTGAAAGAAAGCCACGAACTCTCACGCGGAAGATTTTGGCCGATTTTTGGACGTCTTGTCGTGCCTAATATATTTTGGGCGATTATCGCTTACCTGGCATTGGCAGGGATTTTTAATCTTATTGGACTTATAATTGGGCAATCGGTAATAGACACGCAAGAAGCTGGACTCGGCCTAAATCTGATTATTTTATTTGTTTCCGACCTAATCGCCGCCTTTTTTACCCCGATTTATGCCATCGTCGGAACAATTGTATTTAGAGAAGTTAGGAAATAATGAGAAAGTAGCATGTAGTATGTAGCGTGTAGTATGGTAAAATCCGCCCAAGGGCGGATTTCTGTTTTTTTCTGGTTCCCGACCTCCTAAAATTATTTTTTGACAAATCCTCCCAAAACCCATAAAATTATATTATATTCACTAAACGCTAATTGCTAAACGCTAAACGCTATTCTTATGAACCTCGAACCCGTCATTGGCTTGGAAATACACGTCCAGCTAAAAACAAAATCAAAAATGTTTTGCGGATGCTCAAACCGCGGGGAGTATGAAAATCCGAATACGACCATCTGCCCTGTCTGCACCGGCCAGCCGGGTGTTTTGCCTGTTATAAATAAAGAGGCTGTAAAAATGGGCGTCCTTGCCTCCCTTGCCTTAAATTGCAGAATAAACGAACATTCAAAATTTGACCGTAAACATTATTTTTATCCCGACTTGCCAAAGGGATATCAGATTTCCCAATTTGATTTGCCTGTGGGAGAAACCGGATTTTTAGAGATAGATGTGCCGACAAAAGAAGGGGTACGGACTGCTCGCATTGGCATCACTCGTCTCCATATGGAAGAAGACGCAGCAAAAAATAACCACAATGCCGACAAAACAATAACTCTTGTGGATTATAATCGCGGGGGAACTCCACTTGCCGAGATCGTCAGCGAGCCGGACATCCGTTCTCCGCAAGAAGCAAAAATATTTTTGCAGGAACTGCGTAAAATTATGCGCTATCTTGGCGTGTCTGACGCTGATATGGAAAAAGGCCAGCTCCGTTGCGACGCAAATATTTCTATGCGCGAATATGTAGAAAAAGCCGCACCGGATGAAGGCTGGGCCATGCAATTAAACCCAAAAACAGAAATAAAAAATCTAAATTCTTTTCGCTCGGTTGAGCGGGCACTGGAGTATGAAATCGCCCGCCAAACAAAACATTGGGAAGACACAGGTTTACCCAGCAATGTCCAAACAACCCGCGGATGGGACGACGCAAAGGGCGTCACGACTGAACAGCGAACAAAAGAGGGCTCAAGCGACTACCGCTACTTTCCCGAACCAGACCTTCCGCCAATGGAGCTTGCAGAAATCCGCGACAAGCAAAAAGAAATGCTTCCCGAACTTCCGCGCGCGCGCAAATACCGGTTTATGGATGAATATGGCTTTTCTATGGCTGATGCAGAAATTTTAACCGAAGACCCATACAAAGCAGAATATACCGAGCGCGCCCTGTCAGAGCTTATTTCATGGCTTATGTCTATGCCAAATATCGAAGGAACGGAAACAGAAATTTGGGATAAATACGGAGAAAAAATGGCAAAGCTTTATTCTGGATGGTTTATCAACAAACTTGGCGGAATTATGGCGCAAAACGCCATAGATATACGTATTTTAAAAATAACTCCGGAAAATTTTGCCGAGTTTATAATTTTGGTTTACGAAAATAAAATCTCCGGGCCAAATGCCCTGAAACTTTTGGAAATGATGACAGAGGCGGGCGGAGATCCGTCACAACTAATAGATAAGCATGACTTGGGTGCGATGAAAGAAGATGAAGGCGAGATGGACAAAATTATTGAAAAAGTAGTGAACGAACATCAAGCGGCGTCGAGCGACTATAAGGCTGGAAAACAAACTGCAATTATGTTTTTAGTCGGCCAGGTAATGAAAGAATCAAAAGGAAAGGCAAATCCCGAGGTGGCAAAAGAGATGCTTATTGAAAAAATTGAGAAATAGAAATTAAACATTGTAGCAAGTTCCTCCCTTTGGAAAAGGGAGGGCAGGAGGGATTTATAAATTTATTATTAAATCCCCCTTAATCCCCCTTTTCCAAAGGGGGAGAAGAGTAGAAAAAAAACTCTCTACACAATAATTATTGCTCTAAAAAATCCCGGTTTACCCGGAATTTTTTATAAACTTTTTAATTTTTTCCGCGGCATCAGTTGCGCCCTTCACCCACTTAATTTTTTTATCCTGACGAAAAGTATTTGTCTGATATCTTGCAAACCGACGCGTATTTTTTGCTAAAAGCTCGAATGCCTCTTTTTTGCTAAGCTCGCCTTTTATATATCTTGTCATTTCTGGATATCCCAGTCCAGACATTGCCGGCAATTTTAAACTATATTTTTTTAATAAACGGCGTGTCTCGCGAATCAGCGCATCCCCCATTTTTGTTTTTATCCGTCCCCTTACACGCTTTTCAACCTCACTCAAATCTCTTTTAATCCCTATTTTTAAAACATTAAAAATAGGCGCACCTTTTTTTTGTTGTTCAGATATTTTTTTCCCGCTAAAATTAATCACTTCAAGCGCGCGAATAATTCTGCGTTTATCGTTCGGATGAATCCGTTCCGCGGCTTTCGGGTCCAATTTTTGTAATTTTTTATAAAGCGTTTCCGATTCAAATTTTTCTTGGCTTTTTCGCCACACTTTATTTGGCTTAACGCTTGGTATTTCCAAATTATTTGTAATTGCAGAAATATAAAGCCAAGTTCCCCCAACTAAAAACGGCTGTTTCCCCCGCTTTAAAATATCATTAATCTTATCCACAGCCAACTTCTTATATTCCGCCAAGCTAAACTCACTGTAGGGAGCTAAGCTCCCTACTAAGTGATGACGCACACCACCTTCATTTTTTCCCGGCCTGTCGGTTCCCACTTTCATATCGCAGTAAATCGCTCGCGAATCGGCATTGACAATCTCGCCATTGAACTTTTTCGCCAGCTTAATCGCAAGCTCAGTCTTCCCACTCGCCGTCGGCCCCAACATAACGATTAACTTTGGTAGTTTATTTTTCATATTCGTAATTAGTAATTTCCCCATTGAGCTCCCACTCTTTTGCTTTTATAATTTTTACATTAACAATCTCCCCTATCAACCGCTTATCTCCCTTAAATACCACCCTTTTATATTCCCGCGACAAACCATAGCAATTCCCCGCCCTGCATCCATCAACCAATACCTCAACAGTCTGATTAAAATATTTTTTATTTTTTCGCAAAACATTACGCTCCATCAATTCCTGCAAAACGCGCCATCTTCGGCGTTTTTCCTCGCGCGATACATCATCCTTAAATGCTTTATAGGCGGACGTCCCTGTTCTCGGAGAATAGATTGCATTATAACTCAAATCAAAATCGCATTTTTTATAAAGCGAAACCGTATCCTGAAACTGCTTGCGTGTTTCTCCGGGAAATCCAACGATAATATCTGTCGCCAAAGCAATATCCGGCCGAACTTTGCGTATGCGCCGAATTATTTGCAAATATTTTTCACGAGTATAATTACGATTCATCTTACGCAAGACCTCATCATTTCCCGACTGAACTGGCAAATGCAAATAATTTACTACCTTAGATAAAGCAAGCGCCCTTATAACATCTGGCGTCATATGCATTGGATGCGCCGATGCAAAACTAGTACGGTTTACGCCTTCTATCTGGTTTATTTTTTTTAATATTTCTGCAAATTTTGGATGACTGTTCACTGCCTGTCCGAGTAAAATTATCTCTTTCGCTCCTTTTTTCACTAGGGTGCGCGCTTCTTTCAAAACCGCGCCGAGAGATCTATTTTTCTCCGAGCCCCGCGCGTATGGAACAACGCAATATGTACAATATTTAGAGCATCCTGTTTGGATTACAACGCATCCCCTCCACCACTCAGCCGGCTTTGGCACAATCCCCAAATAACCCATTTTTTTACTGTAGGGAGCTAAGCTCCCTACAGTTTTATTTTTCCATTTTTCAGCAATCATCTCTGGCAATTTAGGCAAATCAGTAATTTCGAAAAATAAATCTATCGGGCCACCCTTGATTCCTCCATTATTAAGAGCAGAAAAAAACTTATTACGAATTGCGCCATTTTTATCCCTTCCAGCCATGCAACCAGTTACGCCTAGCAATAAATGGGGCTTTTTCTTTTTTAATTTAGAAAAATTATATATAGCCCCATAAACCCGATCTTCTGCCGTCTGACGCACAGAACAAGTATTTATTAAAATTAAATCAGCGTCTTCTGCTTTAGAAGCGCATTCAAAACCATTTAAATCCAATAATGCCTCAATCCTCTCACTATCTGCTTTATTCATCTGGCATCCATAGGTAACTATTTTATATTTAAGATTCTTTAACATATTCGCTTATATTATAACAAATTGCCTAAAAAATCAAGAATAAGGTATAATGTAATTAATATAATTAACTTATAAAATATGAAAAAGCAAGACCCCTTTGAATTGCCTTATCTTAAAAAACATTTCAAAGATGAAGAAAAAGTAAAGGAGATAGAAGAAAAAATAAATGATCTCCCACAGCAAATAAAACGGAAGGTTATGAAAGCGAAAGAAAAAGATTTTGAAAATACGCTAAACGAGATCGTTGACGATGCACAAGAAAAAATGAAAAAATGGGAACAAGGCTCAAAAACCGAGCGGACAAAAGAAACATTCAAGCAACTAGAGAGGCTTCAAAATCTAAGAAAAGAGATATTATTTGGCGGGGACAAAAAAGATAAAAAAGAAAAAAAATCAAAAGAAAGAACAGAGGTACTGCGTCAAGCCTTAAATGAGCCAGAAGAAATTGAAATAACTGATGATATGATAGAAGAAGAAAAACCGTCCAATGATATTGAAAATAAATTTGATTTAAGCGATGTCGATACTATAGAAGATAATAATGAATGGTTTAAGATTGAAGATATGCCTGAAGTTAATAAAAATTTTGGCAAATTGGAACAAAAATGGTTTGAAGAGGGAGATAAAATAGATGAAGATAATATGTTAGCTCATCTGGAAAAATTAAACCCAAAAGAAAAAGAAGCTATGATAGCGGCGCAAGCAAAAAGTTTGGATATGTATTATAAAAAAGGGCTGGAAAGCATGGATCTTTCCTGGGAAGAATATGAGAGCTCTTCAGAAAATATAGAAATTTTAGATGAACGAAGAGAACGGATAGAAAATCTCTTATTCAATAAATTCGGTTATGATGTCACGCGCGGAGGAATATGGAAAAAATTTAATGTACGGAGAAAGCTCGACCCGGCAGACATAAAAGAATTTGATACCTTTATAGCGCAATATAATATAACATCAAGCGCCCACAACAAACATCTGAAGATACATAGCAAAAAATTTGCCGATGCCATAGAACAGCTCACCCCAAAAAACAGAAGTCGGATATATATTCATGGACGCTCAATGTCTATAAAAGGCATTGGATCTAATGTAAAGGCATAAAATTTCATAAATACACTACTAAAAAACCGCCGTAAAAGGCGGTTTTTTTAATAATCTTTTAGTGTATTTTATTTTTTCTGCCCTATCTCTTCTACTATTTTCTCCAAAAACTTATCCACAGGTATCTCATATGTACCCTTGGAGCCTCTTTCACGCACAGAAACTTTTTTCAAATCCTTTTCTTTATCGCCTATTACAACCATATACGGAACCTTATCTTTTTCCGCCTTGCGTATTTTGTACCCAACAGTTTCATCCGATTCGTCAACAAAAACCCTTGCGCCAACCTGTTTTATTTTTTCCGATAAATCTTGGCATATTTTTTTATGCGCTTCGCCCACAGGCACAATCTGCACCTGAACAGGGCTAAGCCACAATGGAAAAGCGCCAGCATAGTGCTCAATTAAAAGCCCAATAAATCTTTCAAACGAACCGAATAACGCGCGATGCAACATATATGGCTGTTCTTCTTTTCCCGCAGAATTTTTGAAAACCATGCCAAAACGTTCCGGCAAATTAAAATCAAACTGCAAAGTTGAACATTGCCATTCTCTGCCCAAAACATCCTTGATTTTGAAATCCAGTTTTGGCCCGTAAAAAGCTGCTTCGCCTTCTTCTTTTACATAATCAAGCTTTTCAGCTTTTGCCACCTTTTCCAATACTTTTTCAGTAAAATTCCAGCCTTTATCATTCCCAGCATATTTTTTCTTATCTTTTGGGTCACGCAAAGATAAATAAATCTTATATTCTTTAAATCCAAAAGTGGAAAATATTTTTTTAATAAATTTTATTACCCGTTTTAGCTCTGCCTCAACCTGACTCTCCGCGCAAACAATATGAGCATCATCCTGCGTAAATCCGCGCACGCGCGTAAGCCCCGATATTTCGCCTGATTTTTCATAACGGTAAACTGTCCCACACTCTGCCCAACGTAAAGGCAAGTCACGATAAGACCAAGGCCTGGATTTATAAATTTGCACGTGAAAAGGGCAATTCATCGGCTTAATTAAGTATTCTTCTGCCTTCCCTTCCCCCTTTCTACCTTTTTTAACGTCTTCAAGGGTTTTTGTCACTTCCATCGGCGGATACATACTATCGCTATAAAAGTTCCAATGGCCTGATTTTTCCCAGAGTGCGCGGTTTCCAATATGCGGGCTCCTTACCAAGTCATAACCGTTTTCCAAGTGTTCCTTATGCCAATAATTTTCTATAATTTGCCAAACCAGCGCACCTTTCGGCTGCCACAAAGGAAGCCCCAACCCAACAACCGGGTCAATTAAAAATAATTCCAACTCTTTACCTAGTTTTCTGTGATCGCGACGTTCTGCCTCTTCCTGCATATGCAAATAATCTTCCATTTCTTTCTCGGTTTCAAATGCTAAACCATAAATGCGGGTTAACATTTTATTTTTTTCATTTCCTCGCCAATACGCGCCGGCGAGCTTTTGCAGTTTAAAGATTTTTATATCTTTTGTAGAAGCAACATGCGGTCCTCGACACAAATCAACAAAATCTCCCAATTCATAAATAGTGACTTTTTTGTTTTCTTGTTTTATTGTTTTCTTGTTTTCTTGAATTCTTGTAGTCCCCTTTTTCTTCAAATCCTCCAATAATTCAACTTTATATTTTTGATCAAGTTTTTTGAACATTGTAATCGCAGAGGCTATACTCATTTCCTTGCGAACAAATTTTAATCCCTGCGCTTTCATTTTTTTCATTTGTTTTTCTATCTTTTTCATTTCCGCCTCGCCAAGAGCGACTTCCTTACCGTCATATCCCCTTACTTCCATATCATAATAAAAACCATTATCAACAACAGGCCCGACTCCGAACCGAGTTTTTGGATACAGTTTTTGCACTGCCACCGCCAATAAATGAGCCGCGCCATGTCTCACTAATTCTATATTTTCTTTTGCCATAATAATTTGTCGCAAAGCGACACAACATTAACTAAACGCTAAATGCTAATCGCTATACGCTATTTATATTATCTTACTACAACCTTTATATGATCCCTCAATTTTGGCACCTTATCAAGCCAAAACGGAAAAAATTTTATTTCTACGCTTTCTACGCCCGCATATTGGCTCAAATATTCTTTTACTTCTTCTGCCGACATTCCGGCCATTTTTTCCTTATCAAAAATTTGACTATTGGAATTTATGATTGTTTTTCCTTCTATCGCGACTTTCATATTTGCAGCTCCAGCTTCAAGATCAACAGTTTCAACTTCCGGTTGCAGACTTAGAAGATTGGATGACGTAAGCTTTCTGTCGGAATAAATAATGCCCGCCAAAGTCTTTGCTGCCTGTTCTTCCAGATCTTTACTATATGCAATGCCAACAACGTCCATTATTATACTAACTTTAAAACTGTCAACGGTATCTCCCGGCTTAGCGCTTATTTTACCATCTTTAATATCGCCACTATAAGCAATTCCGACAAAAGTACTGTCTAAGGTAATTTTATCTTTTAGCTTTTCTTTTGCTTCAGTTATCAGGGTTAATTTTAGGTTATCTACTGCCTCATCAATAGCCTCTTGTGTTAGGGCTGCAACCTTTTTAGTTCCACCTGTCATCACTTTTTCGCTCTCTCCATAAATATATTTTTGCAAATCGTTGCTTAATCCAGGAATTGTAAAGTGGGATATCGCGACCTCTCCCTCTTTTCCTTCGCTATCCGCCCGTATAAGCGCTGTAACACTCTTTCCAGCCGGAACATTTATTCCATTTACCAGCCTGAATAAAACACCATTGTCCGATAAAAACCTTGTAGTGGCAATTAACTGCTGGTCTTTGCCGTATTTATTATAAATAATCACTTCGCCTTCGGCCTTAGCCGGAACCTCGCGGTCGTCTCCGCTTACAGTATAAGATGCTTCGCGGGATATTGTTGTTGTTGCCATTTTGCCCAAGATATCACCTTTCGTAAGGTTTGCAGATTTTACCGTTACAAACAAATCAGCGCTGATTGTTTCTTCCTTTGGCTCTATAACAATCGTCGCACGGGACAGGGCCATATACATCACGATAAAAAATAGCACCAGAATAGAGCTTACGAACAATATACCTATTTTTTTGAAAACTCCTCCCTTTTTCTGAGTTAACATATTATATAATCATTTTATCAAAGCCTGTGACTTAACGCAAGAAGCTAAAAATTGTCATATTTTAGAAAAAAATGGTAAAATTTTAACTAGCGAAAACTTGACAAATTACCTAAAATATGCTATAATGTTGTTATCTTAACCTCTATAACTCTATGGAAAGGCTCCAACCTCAAAAAAAACAAAGAGTACCGGAAGCATATGAAAAAACTATCTTTTCCAGCCCTCTAATCCAAGAAGATGCTCCGGTAAAATTTAGCGCGATTGAAGATGAGTCCGCCGCTTACGAAGACGTTCTTTTTGATGATATGTTCCATATCTTATCCGAAGGTACTGACAGGCGCATTGATGAAAAAAAATTCAAAGAGCTTATCTCTCCGGAAATGGATACATCTATAAAAATAAAAAAAATATTAAGCGCTTTTGATATTCAGGAAACAGAAGGCCACGAGGTAAAAGAAGACCTCAAGCTACGCCTACTTTATATTATAGAAGATCTTTTATCAGAAACTTACAGAAAAGAAGCTCTAGAGCTTAGCCAAGGAAAAAATATTAACACCCTTTCTAATAAAGAAAAAGATGAACTGCTACAAAGCCTTGAAAACTTGGAAAAAATTTATGAAAAACAAAAAGAAGAAATAATAGATTATCTGGGGCTAGGAGAAAAAGCGCAAAAAAAAGACAGCTTTATCGGTATGACGATTAAAAACGCGCCCGGAACAAAAGAAGAAAAAAAAATAAAAGAAGCTGGGCTTTTAGAAAGCTTTGCCGAAATCTTAGCCGTAGTATCGGCAACACCAATGTCTGAAGATGATTTTCAGAAAGTTATTGAAAGAAAAATAGACATAAGACATAAAATTCAGATTCTTCTTAATAAATATCTCGGGGATAGCGATACGGCAGTAGAGAGTATTAGACCCGCTATGAGAAAACAGATTCTAATGATAGCGTCGGCAGCTTTAGACGAAGTGAAAAACTATGATATTATTGTAAAAAATAAACAAAAAGGTAAAATTGATATAGATAACTGGAACGAACTCAACAAAGCATATGCCGAAACAAAAAAAGACTTGATAGAATATTTGCATATGGACCCAAAGCATATTTCTCCGGGATTTAAAATTGAGGATGCGGAATTGAAAAACTTTAAAAATCCAAAATTAAAACCTAAAAAATAATCACAATAATATATGGACAATAAACAAAAAGACAATATAGAGAAGAAAAAAATAAAAAAAGAAGAGCTGGCTCCCCCGACAACGCATACTCAGGTAGAAAATTTATTAAAATATAATATCGTCGACCGCTTCAAAACAGTGGAGCTACGCGATGCCGACGGTAAAAAAATTGATTTTGACCCGGAAGCAAAATATAGAACGCACATTGATGAGCAAGGAAATCTAAATCTTTATAAAAAACTTTACAGGACAGAAGAAAACGCCTCTGTATTTGATGTAAAAACCGCAGAAATGCTATTGGCGCAAAAAGACGGCTTTGCAGAAAAATTTAGGGATATGAATGAGGAAGAACAGGGAAAATTTTTGGATGAGCTGGAAAAGGCCCAGTTATCGTTGGATGACCAAATTGACATATTGCGCGAGGCAAGCGAAGAGGACGCCGAAGATAAAATAAAAGAATTGAAAGAAAAAAGAAATTCTCTTTCAAAACTTATTAATTCTTTAGCAGAAGATAAAATTGAAATGATAACTACGGAAGAGCTAGCTAATTTGAGACGCGGGCTTGCAGAATTTATCACTGTCCCGGATGAAGAATTAAAAAATGCCTTTGCAAAACTCAAACCCGAACAGAAAAAAGCGTATTTGGATGGTCTGGAGGATGCAATTGATTTTGGAGAAAAAATAATTATTGATTATAAGGAAGTACTGGAAGACGAAGGTGCAACTGAAAAAGAAAAAGAAGAAGCAAGAAAACACATAAGAGAAGAGGAGTCTGAGATAGAATCAACAAAAAGATATCTGGAAAAATTTAAATAAATTTTTCCGCGTCAACCTTAAAACTAGTTTTAATTGCCGGCTTATCCGGCAAAGCCAAAAACACTTGGGTATCTCCCGGGTGTTTTTGTAATAATAATTTTATATGTTCCACTTGCGCTTTCTTCATTGTTTTTGGCAAAGAAATATATAATCCGTCATCTTTTAGCGCAATATTACCATTAAAAAATTCCTTCACACTATTGGGAGTCGGGACGCTAATAGTTTCGGAATCTTGAACTTGAGGGCTGGAGTTTTGTTGGGATTTGGGATTTGGGATTTGGGATTTATCCGATTTTACCGATGTAAAATCGGATTTTATTTTTTCCATATTATCAACACTCACAACCTCTACCTTATTTGCCAGCACTTTTATTTCCCCATCTTTAAAAGAAAGACGCCCGCCGACAATTACAATACTATCTTCTTGCCATAATTCACGGGTTCCTTCCAGCACCCCAGGGAAAACAACGATCTCAAATGAAGACATTCCATCTTCTATAGTTACAAAACACATCGGTTCGTTCTTTTTTGTTCTAATGCTATGGATTTTTGTTATCACGCCGGCAACATTTACCCAGTTTCCGTCTTTCATTTCTTTTAGCTCATCAATATTTTTAATTAAATCTGCTATTAACGGCTTTATATCCAAAAACGGATGAGCGCTCACATAAAGCCCGAGAAGCTCTTTTTCCCAAGCCAAAATTTCTTTTTTCTCTATCGGTTCAGCCGGTTCCATCTGCAAAGTCGGCTTGGAAAGCACATCTCCGCCAAAAAGGCAGGCAGTTGTTTTTTCTGCTGCTGCACGGATTTCTCTGTTAAAATCCAGCATCTTCTGCATATTATGAAGCATCTCCGCCCTCGCGCCCAATGCATCCATTGCCCCGCACTTCACAAGCGCATCCAAAGATTTTTTATTCAAATTTTTATGATTAATACGTTCCAAAAAGTCCTCCGATGATTCAAACTTTCCATTTTCCTTGCGCTCTTTAATTATCGCATCCGCAATATCGCTTCCGACATTTTTAATAGCCAAAAGACCGAAACGGATTTTATTTGTTTTTGGCACAACAGAAAATTTTGAATATGACTCATTAATATCAGGCGGAAGAACTTCTAATCCCAAAGATTTACACTCTTCCACTTCTATTGTAATTCGGTCAAGATTTCCATAATCACTATTCATCAAAGCCGCCATAAAACAATTTGGCCAATTGGCTTTTAGATATGCTGTGCGATAAGCGATCATAGCATAACAAGCTGCATGCGAATTATGCACAACAATATCATTGGCTACAAAATTATGATACTTAGAAACTGTTAAATCGTAAGTTTTTTCTTCTCCGGTATATTTTATGCTGGCTATCTCGTCCCAATAAATATCGCTTTTAGCATATTTTTTGATTTCTTTGGATTTTAAAATATCGGCTATATTGCCCAAGGTTTCACGCAAAAACCCTTTCTTAATTTTATCGGCAAATAATAATCGTTCTGCTATTCTATATTTCCTAGCAAAAGATCGCAAGGCATATCCCTTATTTTGTATTTCTTTTTTTATTAGGCTTAAGATTTCTATCGGTACGATATCGCGACTGCCTCTTGCCGCGTTAGCTTTTATCGTTCCATTTAATATAGGATGCGTCTTTAAAATGTGCTTTATCGCTCTTTTTTTCTGTCCCACAAAATAACAGCCGATCTTTGTTATAAATGTTTCAATATTGCTATAACGATTTATATGAAGGGTATACCCAATTTTAATACCACCCCGATATTTAAATTTTTTCTTTTTTATAGAACTTACAATATTCAAACGCAACAATAAATGATGTATTTGCTTTGATAACTTTATTGACGAGGTAGCATAATAAATTTCAGGATGTTTCCGCTTTACAGTGATACATCCATCACCTTGAAATATTTTTGATATCAATAAAGACAGCTGCCTTTCGTTTAACTCATACACAAAGTCAGGCAATTCTTTTTCAGTTGCTCTTTTATTCATAACGCCAATTTTTCTAATCCATTCAATCGCTTCTGATTTTTGATTTAGAATCTTGCGCGCAGTGTGGATAGATGCAGTCTTTTTTTTATGATTAATAGTTGCTCTTGTGTTATCAAATCTCTCCAAATTACTTACATAGTCGTCTATTTCTTCCTTACTAGAAGAATAAAAATAAAATGTATGGGGATGACATAAATTGCCTTCAGCGATCAAATAACCTAATAAAATCAAATGCTTATCATCTATTTCATATCTATTTAGTTTTAAATTTAATTCTCTTGGGACGGCAATTTTATCCCCAATCTTTAAATCTTTGAGCAATACCCACCCATCAAACATAAAAAACGGATGATTGTCGGTTGCTTTAATTTTTCTGCCTAATTTCGTAGTTAGTTCATAAACTGCTTTTATTCCATTGCTAAAAACTTTTTCTATCTTAGCTTTTTTAAATTTTAATGTTCCTTCTTCCAATGCTAAAATATTTTTTACTAATTTATTGTCTTTATAAAGTTCTACTATCGTTGCTTTTTTACCTGTTTTAATGTCAACAACTTCCGTATCTCCCGTCAAACATCGATTAAATCCATAAGCGGCAAAATCTTCTAATGTCTTAAAAACTTCTATTGCTATTTGTTTTGATATACCCTGTGTCGTTGCGCCGGCAATAAACTTTGCGCGCATCTTCGCCATCAACTCAGCAATCTTTTTTCCCATCGCCTTACGCAAAGTATCCGCTTCTCCGCCAGTAAATCCTGCCATATCTTTTGATATTTGCATAACCTGTTCCTGATAAACAGGAATACCATAAGTATTTTTCAATGCATTCTCCATAGAAGGATGCATATATTTTATTTTTTCTCTGCCATGTTTTCTATTAATAAATGACTCAATAAATTGCATCGGTCCCGGACGATACAACGCCACCATAGCAATAATGTCTTCTATGTCTGTTGGCTGGAGTTCTTTTATATATCGCTTCATTCCAGAGGATTCAAGTTGAAAAACACCAGTCGTCTCTGCGCGCGATAAAATATTAAATGTCTTTTTATCATTAAGTGGTATTTTTTCTATATCAATTTTTGTTCCTTCACCTGTTTCAATTTTACTCACTGCTTCAACAATCTCTATCGTATCCTGAATAATGGAAAGATTAGATAGCCCCAAAAAGTCCATTTTAAGCAAGCCAACATCTTCAATCGGCTTCATTGAATATTGGGTTACGCTTTCTACATCTCCGCCCTGTGCCTTTTGAATTGCAGTATATTCCATAAGCGGTTTATCGGCAATTACCACAGCACAAGCGTGCTGTGAGGCGTGGCGGACGGTTCCTTCCATTTTTATAGACAAATCCAAAAGGCGTTTTATATCCGGATTATCATTATATAGCTCGCGGAGCTCTTTTACTTCTTCAACATGCTGTGAAAGAGGTGTATGTCTGCCCTGCACAGGAGTTGGAATCATTTTTGCAATCCGGTCCACTTCTCCGTATGGCAAACCCATTACCCTGCCCACATCGCGTACTGCCGCGCGCGCCATCATTGTTCCAAATGTTATAATACCGGCCACCTTGTCCCGCCCATACTTTTCCATAACATATTCAATAACTTTATGACGTTTGATGTCAGCAAAATCCATATCAATATCAGGCATTGATATTCTGTCCGGATTTAAAAATCTTTCAAAAAGTAATTTGTAATGTATTGGGTCAAGGTCGGTAACTCTAAGGACGTAAGAAACAATTGAACCAGCCGCGCTTCCACGGCCCGGACCGACAACTATCCCCTCGCCTTTTGCATATTTTACAAAATCCGCAACTATCAAAAAGTAGGAAGCAAATCCCATTTTATTGATAGTATCAAGCTCCCATTCCAAACGTTCGCGGACCTCCGGCGTTATCTCTTTATATCTTTTTTTAACACCTTCTTCGCAAAGCTCGCGCAAATAATCCACATCCGATTTTCCATTTGGCGTTTTAAATTTTGGCAAAATATTTCCGCCAAGCTCTAGTTCTACATTACAAGCTTCGGCAATTTTTTCCGTATTCTCTATTGCTTCGGGCGTATCGGGAAACCACTCTCGCATATCCCCTTCTGTAGAAAAAGAGCAATCAATATCCATCATACTCAATCGATCTGGGTTATCTAAAGTAGTACCCGTCTGAATACATAAAAGGGCATCCTGCGCCTCTTTATCTTCAAAGTTTATATAATGTACATCTTTGGTGGCAACAAGAGGCGTATTGGTCTTTTTGGCAAGCTCTATAAGACGCGCGTTAGCAAGCGACTGATCATTATTTTTTGTGGCGGTTTGAGGCTGTATTTCCAAATAAAAATTTCCTTCGCCAAAAATATCTTTATACTCTGCAAGTGCCCGTTCGGCTGTTTCCATATTGTCCGAGAGCACCGCACGCGCTATTTCGCCGTTCAAACAGGCGGAAAGCCCGATTATTCCCTTGCCGTATTTTTTCAAAAGTTCTTTATCTATCCGGGGCTTATAATAGAAACCATCAAGATGAGCTATTGATGTAAGGCGTAATATATTTTCATAACCCTCTTTATTTTTTGCAAGAAGCACAAGGTGATATGGCTTAGTATCTACTCCAGGCTCTTTGTCGGTATGTCCTCTTCTCGCCACATATGCCTCTACTCCCAAAATTGGTTTTATATCCGCTTTTTTACAGGCTTTATAAAACTCAATAAGACCATAGGTTGTTCCATGGTCTGTAAGGGCGACCGCTGTCATTCCGAGCTCTTTCGCGCGATTAACAATATCCGGAATCTTCGGCAGTCCGTCTAATAATGAATAGTGAGAATGTGTGTGGAGGTGGCAAAACATAAAATTAGTAGTAAGTAGTAAGGTAACTTTGTGTCGCTTCGCGACTTATTATTTGTCATCCTGAACTTGATTTAGGATCCAGTATTATGTATAAAAATCTGCCGTGCCCTTTGAAGCCCGAAGGGCGAAGAAGGGTCATTGCGAGTGAAGCGTGGCAATCTCGCGGGAGTCCGTCAGCCGACGGACGATCCGCGACACCTATCCGTGCGGATATCAGTGCGGATTGCTGTTATTATTTTACCCTCTCTTTCCAATCGGAGCAAATGAGCGGTTCCCGACTTATCCACAACTTCAATGAACATACTATGGTATGTTCATTGCCTATATTCCCAATAATAAAAAACAATGGGTAGTGCCATTGTTAAAATATTATTATTTCTTTTTTGTTTCAATGAGCTTTAACGCTAGTTTTTTATATTCATCGGTAAGCCCCAGCTCTCCGCTTTCTATCTGTTTTTTAGTACGGTCAAACTCTGATGGCGCGGCTTGAGCAATAAGAGCAAGCATACTTATTTGCCTACAGCGTTCGTGATCAGTCATCTTTTTCCTCCAAATTTACTTTTGACAAAAGCAAGTCAGCCTCTGCTTTATTCTTTTCTATCCTTTGTTTCAAGATTGCATCTTCTGCGGTTCTAGTAATCATCAATATTCTTTCATTCATCATCTTAGCCAATTCTCTATCCATATGCCAGCGTCCGACAAAAAACCCCACAACCAATCCGCAAAAGATAAAAAGCAAATACCAAATCATCTCTCACCTCCTTCCTAAAATAAAAATTACCACCATTCCCAATTTTTGTCAATTATAGCACATCTTCTTATGAGCAAAGTAAAGCCTTACTCATAAGCTTCTAAACAATGCGCTTACGCCAAATAGTCTTTAATCCTTTTCATTCCTTCTTCCAAATCTTTTATATCTACTGCATAAGAAAGCCGAACATAGTTATCTTCTCCAAAAGAAACGCCGGGCATCAGCGCAACCCCCGACCGCTCCAATAATTTTTTGCAAAAATCCACAGAACTATTAATTTCGCCTTTAAAATATTTTGATACATCAAAAAAAACATAAAACGCACCGCTTGGCAAAACAAAATCAATCCCCAGTGCCTCCAAAAACCCGCAGACAAAATCTCTTTTATCCTTAAAATCATCCACAACGTCTTTTACCCGGCTCTTTCCCAAATTTAAAGCGGTGGTGGCGGCCTTTTGCGCCAGCCCGCAAGGATTGGATGTGCTTTGCTCCTGCAATTTTTTCATTCCGGCAACAATCTCCTCCGGACCGGCGGCATATCCCAATCGCCAGCCAGTCATTGCAAAACTTTTTGATAGCGCGTTTATTGTTAAAGTTCTATTTTTTATTTCTTCGCTCAAAGAAGCAATACTCGTATGTTCCGCGCCATATACAAAATATTCATAAACTTCATCGGAAATAATAAATATATTTTTCGCAATCGCAAGGCGGGCTATTTTTAAAAGATCTTCTTTTGGGATAACAGCGCCGGTTGGATTGTTTGGACTATTTAAAACAATAACCTTCGTTTTTTCGCTAATTAGTGGCTCCAAAAATTCCGCGCGCAAAACAAAATCCTTTCCTGTCGCCGCATAAACCGGAACTCCGCCAGCCAACCCTATTTGCGCCGGGTAGCTCACCCAATATGGCGTTGACAAAATAACTTCATCGCCCGGATTTAACAAAGCCTGAAAAGCGTTATATATACACTGCTTCGCGCCTGCGCTTGCGATTATATTCTTCTCCGCATACTCAATATTATTTTCTGTTTTCAATTTTTCTATAATTGCTTTTTTTAATTCCGGAGTGCCGTCACCTGCCGTATATTTTGAAAAATTTTCATCAACTGCCTTTTTAACAGCATCTTTTACTTCTTGAGGCACATTAAAATTCGGCTCCCCAATTCCAAACGAAATAACACTGGCGCCCTGCTGACGCAACTCCAAAACGCGCTTATTAATTTCTGCTGTTGAAGAAGCTTCCAACTGTAAAATTCTTTTTGAAATCATAGATTTATGACTTATCCCAAACTTCGCCTATACTTTCCCGTTTCTACAATTAATTCTGATATGTCCTTGCCGTCTTTTAATTTCAACAGCACGTTGCCCGTTAAATTGCGATAAATCATATCTTCATTTGACCACGGACCCAATTCAACACCCAACTCTTCCTCCAAATATTTTATATCCTCCTCTATATCTCTAAACGCAACCCTCAACTTGCTCAGTTCATTTAAATTATGCCTGTTTAAAAATCTTCCAGCATACACCAAGTCTCTTTTTAGATTTTTATAAACTTTTGACACCAATAAACCTTGCTCCTTTTTTAATTTTTTAATCGCGCGACCGGTTCCAATAAATTCCGGCGGTACACCCAAAGAATACAAAATCGCAGTAAATGGAATCGCTCGCGGCAATTTTTTATTCCCAATCGCGCGTGCGTAGCCAAAAAGTCCGACATGCAAACGCCGTTCCCTTCTTTTTGGAACAAATTCAGAAAATTTATTGATAAAGGGCGCCAAAGCTTCTACTGTTTTACGATATGGCTTGCTGGCTAATTCATTTATTTCTTGAATCATATCAATCTCTTTTTTTGAATATATCTCCGGCTCTAAAATAGGCAATTTTTTATTTAAAAATTTTATGCTCTTTTTAACCGCTTCCAAAGGATAATCATAGCGAAACGCGGATTGGATGTAAACGGTGCGCACGCCTCTGTACTCATCAACAAATTCATTAATATTGTTTGGATTGCAGGCACCACGAAAAGGAAGCGAGCCAACGCCAATCGCGGGAAACATC
>JAHINX010000018.1 GCA_018895765.1 Patescibacteria group bacterium | reverse complement strand
ATTATTTTTCAGCTTCTTTCAATGATTGTTCCGCGCTTGGAAGCCCTATCAAAGGAAGAGGGCGGAAGAGAAAAAATAAATCAATATACCAGGTATTTGACCATTCCTTTAGCATTTTTACAATCATATGCGATGATTAACTTGATATCGCGCTCTTCAAGACAAATTTTTTCAGACCTGACGCCGTTTAATATTTTTTCAATGATGATAACGATGACGGCGGGCACTATATTTTTGATGTGGATTGGAGAACTTATTTCTGAAAAAAAAGTTGGCAATGGAATTTCTCTTCTAATTTTTGCCGGTATCGTTGACCAATTACCGGGTGCACTTCAGCAAATAATTGTTACTTATGATAGAGCTCAACTAATAAATCTTTTAGCGTTTATTGCTATCGCCGTCGTCACTGTTATTGGGGTAGTATTAATGAACGAAGCTCAAAGAAATATCCCTATTTCCTATGCTAAAAGGGTTAGGGGAAATAAAATGTATGGTGGAGTAGATAGTCATCTTCCTCTCCGTGTAAATATTGCGGGCGTTATTCCTATAATCTTTGCAATTTCTATTATTTTATTTCCACCAATGATAGCGCAGTTTTTTGTGGGAGCCAAAACCGTTTGGGTTGCGGGATTAGCAGAAAAAGTTATAGAACTTTTTGGAAATCAGCTTCTTTATGGCGTGCTTTATTTCACCTTAGTTGTTGCGTTTACCTATTTTTATACTTCTGTTATTTTTCATCCGCATCAAATTGCGGAAAATTTGCAAAAATCAGGCGGATTTGTTCCTGGAATACGACCCGGAGAAAATACTGCCGCTTATTTAAAATATGTGATCAACCGCATTATTCTTGCTGGAGCGCTTTTCTTGGGTGTTTTGGCCATCTTGCCTTTAATAATGCAACAGGTTACTGGCCTGCAAAGCTTGGTTATCGGTGGTACTAGTTTGCTCATCGTCGTTTCGGTAGTAATTGAAACAGTAAAACAAGTGGAATCACAATTATTAATGAGAGAATACGACAAGTATTAGTATGAATATTATTTTTTTTGGTCCGCAGACATCGGGAAAAGGGACTCAGACAGAACGCTTATCGGAAAAACTTGATATCCCTGTCCTTAGAAGCGGAGATATTTTAAGAAATAAAAAAACAACAGACGACGATGAAGGGCGAGAGATCGCTTCTTTTATTGACGTAGGAAAATTGATTCCCGATGAAATGATGAATAATATTATAAAAGAAGAATTGCAAAAAGAGGCTTATAAAAATGGAGTTATTTTTGACGGCTATCCAAGAAATTTATTTCAGGCAAAGCATTTGGAAGAAATGATTAATGTTGATAGGGCTATTTTTTTGGATGTTCCGGATGCGCTTGTTTTGAAAAGAATGGCAGCCAGAAGGATCTGTTCAAAATGCAGAGCAGTATATAACTTGAGTAGCAATCCGCCAAAAGAAGAAGGCAAGTGCAACAAATGCCAAGGCGACCTTACCCAACGTTCAGACGATACAGAAGCGGCGATTGCGGTCCGTTTGAATATTTATCATAACATAACAGAACCTCTGGTCAATTATTATAAAGAACAGGGCAAGCTTTTGCATATTGATGGGACAAAGAGTATAGAAGACGTGCATGAAGAAATATTAAAACACCTAACAGCTGACGCTTGACACCTAACATTGATATTTAATAAAAAGGAGAAGGAGGAAAAAAAGATGGCAAAGAGTCATGTGCGCACGCTTTTGAAAAAAACAGGATTATCCGGAAAGTTTGTAGATGAAATTATGAAAAAAATTGATAGCGGAGAAGTTTGGTATGACAGCTTTGTTGAATGGATGGTAGCAAGAGGCATCTCGCCTGCATTTGTTGCCCGCATCCGGCGAGAACAAAAAAAATAGCCCGAAAGGGCTTTTTGTAATTGTAAAATATGGCCTTTTTTGTTAAGATATATTCATATGATTAGATTAAAAAGTAAACAAGATATAGCAAATCTAGAGGAAGGCGGCGCAATATTGAGCCGGATTTTGGGTGAGATAAAAGCAATGGTAAGGCCCGGAGTATCCAGTTTGGAGCTAGAAAATACAACAAATAAACTAATGAAAGAAGCGGGAGGCGTGCCGGCATTTTTGGGCTATGCTCCAGAGGGTAATAGAAAATATCCTGCTGCCCTTTGTATGTCAGTCAACGAGGGCATTGTCCATACGCCGGCTAATATTGAGTATATCGTGAAAGAGGGTGAAATAGTGAGTTTGGATTTGGGTTTCAAGTATAAAGGAATGATTACCGATATGGCGACAAGTGTTATTGCGGGAACGGCGGACAAAAAAGATGAAAAACTTTTGGAAACAACAAAAAAATGCTTGGAAGAAGCAATAAAAGAATGTCAGCCGGGTGCCCCGATTTCTGCAATTGGAAAACGGATAGAAAGTATTGCAAAAGGCGCGGGATTTTTTGTTATAAAAGAGCTTGTTGGACATGGCGTGGGATATGATGTTCACGAAGCGCCGGTTGTGCTCAACTATCACGATAAAAATATGGATAGTGTAATTATGGAAGAAGGGCTTGTAATTGCGATCGAACCGATGCTTTCTCTGGGCAGTGAGAATATAGACGTTGCAGAAGATAGCTGGACATACATAACAGCGGATAAAAGCCGTGCGGGACATTTTGAGGCGACGGTGGCGATCACAGCCAACGGCCCGGTGATTATAACTCCGATAGTTTAATATAAATTTTAGTGTTTTTATATCCGAGTCCCGACCTCCTAAAGTTCTTCGTATTTGTTTTGAGGTCGGGACTCGGATATATATTGAATAATATTTTTTTATGAATTTACTTGCCATTGATTACGGCACAAAAAATATTGGGCTGGCGATGAATAACGGCACAGAAATAGCTTTTCCATTGAAAAGTATTATTAATAATGAAAAGGCAATAGAAGAGATAAAGGATGTATATGATGAAGAAATGATTGAAAAAATTATTTTGGGAATGCCGACAAAGATGGATAGAACTGCCGGAGCTCTTGCCGGAGAAATAAAAGCATTTGCTGAAAAACTGAAAGAGGCCGACATGAACTTTGAATTTGAAGACGAGCTCCTTTCATCTGAACAAACAAAAAAAATGATGGAAGATTATTCTGGTAAATATGACAAAGACGCAGTAGAAGCGTCGGTAATTCTTCAAACACATTTAGATAAGAACGTTTGAATTGCAGATTGCAAATTTGTATATTGTGTCGCTATCGCGACAATTATTAATAATTAAATTTGAAATTAAAAATTAGAAATTTGAAATTAGGATTATGTTTCCATTGATAAAAACTTCCGGTTTTGTAATTAAGAAATATGATTTTCGGGAGTATGATAGGATTTATACTGTTTATACCGAGGAACTGGGCAAGGTTCCTATTTTTGTGAGAAGTGCGCGGAAGATAAAAAGTAAGCTTGCTCCAGGGCTTGAAAACTTTAATGAAGTGAGATTGAATTTTATAAAAGGAAGAATTTTTAATCATTTATCCGGTTGGAGCACAGTGCTGGCAAACAGCAAAATTTTGCGCGAAACAGAAAAAATAGAAGCGACGTATGATTGCCTATATCTTTTGGACCGGCTTATAAAAGAGGAAGAACCGGATAGAAACATTTTTGAGCTGGTGAAAGAAGTAGTCGGGACAATAAATTTTCCATCGTTTCTCCCCCTTTCTAAGGGGGAGTTAGAGGGGGTTCTGCATAAAATAAAGATTTATTTTTTTTGGCGGTTGGTTGATTTGTTGGGCTACCGGCCCCAGCTTGACTCTTGCGCATTTTGTGGTAACCTAATTAAAGGAGAGAACAAAGAGTTGCGTTTCAACATCACAGACAATATAATAATATGTAGGCAGTGCGCTGGTCACGGTATGGCCATAGGAGAACAAACTCTTCAGGCGCTAAGACAGGTTTTCCAGCTCCCGCTAAATAGTTTTTTGGGGTTGGAGCTAAATGAACAGCTTATCGCAATTACAAACAAATCTAAACAAATAAAATTAAGCGAATTATAAATATGTCCAGAATATTCAATATAGACGCAGTAGAAAAAGTCGGTGCATCCGTTACATTATGTGGCTGGGTTCATGCCCGCCGTGATATGGGAAAGATTATTTTTATAGACCTCCGCGACAAAACCGGTTTGATGCAGGTTGTTTTTGCCGATTCAAAACTTGTTGAACAGGCTAACGAGCTTCGGCCGGAGTTTGTTGTAAAAATTGTAGGTACAGTAAAAAAGAGGGGAGAAAAATATTTTAATAAAAAGCTTGCTACCGGCGAAGTAGAAATTGAAGCAACTGAATTTGAGATTTTGAATGAATCAAAAACTCCTCCGTTTGAAATTGACAAAGATACGATTAGCGTGAATGAAGAAGCACGTCTGAAATATAGATATTTGGATTTGCGGAGCGAACGGATGCATAAAAATCTTGAACTCCGCCATAAAACAATAAAATTTTTGCGGGATTATTTAGATAAGGTGGGGTTTATAGAAGTAGAGACGCCATGTCTTACAAAAGGGACACCGGAAGGTGCGCGCGAATTTGTTGTGCCGTCCCGTCTTCATTCTGGAAGTTTTTATGTTCTCCCGCAGTCGCCTCAGCAGTTTAAACAACTCCTGATGGTTGCCGGCGCCGAAAGATATTTTCAAATTGCCAGATGTTTCCGTGATGAAGATCAACGTGGCGACCGCCAGCCAGAGTTTACTCAGCTGGATATGGAGATGTCCTTTGTAGAACAGGAAGATATTTTGTCTTTGATAGAAATAATGACGATAAAAATGGTGCAAGAATTGTTTCCGGAAAAAAAGATATCCGGCAATCCTTTCCCGCGTCTTACCTATGCGGAAGCAATGCAAAAATACGATAGCGATAAGCCGGATTTGCGTCAGGATAAAAATAATAAAGACGAATTGTCTTTTTGTTGGGTAGTTGATTTTCCTATGTTTGAAATGGGCGAGTCTGATGGAAAAATAGGAGCGATGCATCATCCGTTCACCTCACCAAAGGCAGAAGATGCCACGCTTTTGGACGCCAGTCCGCTCAAAGTCCGCGCCAATGCCTATGACTTGGTATTAAACGGATATGAAATTGGCGGTGGAAGTATCAGAATCCACAAACGTGATTTGCAAAATAAAATTTTTGAAATTTTGGGGCTTTCTAAAGAAGAGATTGAAATGAAATTTAGTCATATGCTAGAGGCCTTTGAATATGGCGCGCCTCCTCATGGCGGAATCGCCTGGGGACTGGACAGATTTATAATGTTGATGGCCGGCGAGCCGAATATCCGCGAAGTAATGGCATTTCCAAAAACCGGCGATGCTAGAGATCCATTAATGGGAGCGCCTTCGCCACTGCCGGAAAAAGCTTTGCGCGAAGTGCACATAAAAATAGTTGAATAAATTGTTATATTGATATATTGTTATATTGCTAGGGCGGGGGTTACCCCGCCCTTTTTTTCTTGACAAAATCGGTGGAATATGGTATAAATCAGGCAAGGAGGGCAAGATGAAAAAGTCAAAATTTGATGATTTGTACGAACGTTCCCGCTATAAGAAAGTTGAAGATCATTTTGAAAAAAATGCAGGCGCGTATTTGAAGCTCGCGCTTCTTATCATTCTTCTTCTTGGAGTAACCTTCGTAATGCTTTATGGACTAAGTGTCGCGTTCGGCCATTGATATATTTTAGGAGTCATTGCGACTCCTTTTTTAATTCCAACTTTTTTTCCCTACTCTTGCCTGTCATTGCGAGCCCCGTACTCGGGCGCGGCAATCTCAATCCAATCCCGCACCTCTTTTTCCTCCCTCCGTACTCGGGGGGAGGTTAGGTGGGGGGATTTATTTTGATGTGCCCCGATGGCCATCGGGGCACTATTTATGTATGAAAAAAGGATAAAGCGGGTTCTGATAAATTTTTTCGCTCCTATTGCGGTCTCTACAAATTTACGGCTCACGAGAACCCGGAATTTTATGAACTCGTTTTCGCTTGCTCAAACTCGGACAGCACAAAATTCCGTCGCTCGCCGAAATTTGCTTGAGCGACCGCGGCCACAAGTCGTTTAAAAATTCACCAAAACCCACCTCATCCTTTATAGAAGTAGGGTAAAGACCATCCACATCCCCGACCACCACCCCTCAGTGTGTCCCGTAAGTGGGACAAATTTTGAAATTAAAAAAAATCCAGCGGATAGCTGGAAAAAATTATATTTTATGAAGTTTTTTTATGTAACCATCGATGTAAGCGCTGTGGCCATGTTTCCCTTATAAGAGTATTCATAGTAACAACGGAGTTTCTATAAATGCCACCATGGTCAACCCTGTATTTTATCGTTTTCATTTGAATTTTTGCTGGCGGATATTTTTGTATTAGCGCTATGAACGAAATCACTAAACCATAAATCAATAATGGAGTGAGTAGAACACCCAAAGATACAAGTGCAAATGTTATGCTCGGATGTTTTACAATTACAATTGCGCACATTGCTTGGAGCGAGTAAAAAAGCAACGCAAAGATTCCGCTGGAGATATGAAAATTATTATCAAAAGCCATCCATACAGGAACCACCAATACTCCGGCAGCAAGAACAATGGGGGTATAGGGAGCGTATGCTCCGGTACAAAAATGCGCGCAAATAGGGATTGTAATAAAAACACTCCAAAGCCCCATATTCTCATTTTCATTTCCGAATATACAAAGGATAAAAACTACGCCTGATACTATAATTGCATCCTCTTTGTTATGGGTAAAACATATTATTATAAAGAGCGTTAAACTTAGAATCATTCTCAAGAGAGTACACGAATATATTTCAGCCAATTCATCAAAATCCATTTTTCCTCCTCCTGTCTTGTGCCTATATTAGCATAAAAAAGAATTTTTGTCAACTCCGCCCCCCCCCTCTTTCCTCCCTCTGTACTCAAGGGGGAGGTTAGGTGGGGGATTTTTCAGTGGGGTTGAAAAAATAGCCGTTTTGTGGTATATTAAGCTTATGAAAAAAATACTAATTTGGGTAAAAATCGTATCTTTAATTATAGTAGGCGCTACTCTAGGAGTGGCTATTTTTAGTTTTGTAATGGCAAAAACTTTGTGGTTTCCAAGTATAAAAGAAGTCGCGCTTGATACAGGCGCGGGATTAAGTTTAAGTGCCTACCAATACGAGTCGTGGCTTTGGAACAAAGAAAAAACTACGGTTATAAATATCTATGATATGAAAAATGATGCGCCAAATTTTCGATATACTGTAAAAGGTGAGATTTATAGTGTTCGGCTTATTCATAGTGGAGAGGATTTTGCATTAATCGCTTATAGCGATCCAAATTTTTCTTCAATGGAAAGTGGTTATGTTGTTTATCGTTCGCCAAAATCAGAAAGTGAAAACACAATAGACGAAATCCATATTGGCGGAAACATAATTGCAGTGGCACCGGACGAAAGCGGATATTTTTATATTTCTCAAGGAAAAATATTTAAAAGAAGTTGGGAGGGTAAAATTATTTTGCAGGCAGAGCTTGGCGAAGACCTTGAGTCAATTGTAGGACATCAATTGATAGGTATGATGCATAGAGTAGCTTATGAGCCAGTATTATTTTTTAGTAATAATACGAAGATGGCTTTTTACGGAACACCAAGATATGAAAGAGACGGATTTTTATTTATTTGGGATTTGGATAAGAATAAGATTGAAAAGATTTCTACAAAAGAAAAGTTTCCTGGCTATGGGCCTATGTCCGTGCAGGATGATAAATTATATATAGAAAGGACAGATCGGACATTAACAGTAAAAAAAGCTTTGGTTGCTGAATAAATTATGGTAAAAAAATTATATACTCAAATTAAACTTTGGTACGAAAAATATGAACGCCTGCTTTTGCCGGCGACTTTGGTTTTTGGTGTGATTGTTGATTTTATAACTTTCAAAAGTATTCAGATTAATTATGCTTTTGCTATTTTGGGTTTGCATATTTTATTTGTTGGCGCGGCGATTGCTTTTATCAACTTTTATAATGTCGGAGTCATAGATAATAAAAACCGCGTATTAAAATATGTCCGCCTTATTTCACCGTTGGCAATTCAGTTTTCATTTGGCGCGCTCCTTTCTGCCTGTTTTATTTTTTATTTTTTCAGCGGTTCGCTCTATGTTAGCTGGCCGTTTATTTTGCTGATTGTTATTTTGATGATTAGCAACGAAGTGTTCCGCAGATATTATCTACGCGCGAGGGTACAGATAAGTATTTATTTTTTTCTTTTATTTTCTGTTTTCGCCATTATTTTGCCGTTTGTTTTAGAGAGGTTGGGAGTGTGGATTTTTCTTTTAGCCGGCGCCCTTTCATTATTTATTATTTTTATATATATTGCGCTTTTATCCCGTTATATCAAGTCCGAAAGAATTGATATAAAACGCTTTGTAAAACCGATCGTAATTATTTTTCTTTTTATTAACGCTTTATATTTTCTAAATGTTATTCCGCCTATTCCGCTTTCTTTGAAAGACAAAGTTGTTGGTCATACTATCTCCAGAATTAATGGTGATTATAATATAATGGTAGAGCAAGAATCCTTTTTAGAGCGGATTTTGCCAGGGCAAACTATTCATAAAGCGCCGGGTGGGACGGTTGCGGTTTATACTGCAATATTTGCGCCGGGAGATTTGGCGACCGATATTGTTCATAATTGGCAATATAGAGAAAATGGGAAATGGGTATCAAAAGGCCGGTTTTCGTATAGTATTGCCGGAGGGAGAAAAGAAGGATATCGCGGTTATTCTATAAAAACAGACGTGCCGGAAGGCAAATGGCGCGTGGACGTAGAAACAGCGCGCGGGCAGGTGCTGGGACGTGTTCAGTTTGATGTTGTGGAGGTCAATGAGGTACTTCTATTGATTAAGGTGGCGAGATAACTTTTAACTCGTAATTTATAACTTGGGGCGGCGTGAATGCGCCGCTTTTCATTTTTCCAAAAAAAGTAATTCCTACTAGATTGGTAGGGATTACCAAATTGGGGGATGGGTTATGCGGGGGAGAGTTTTTACTATTGACGGTAATACTATTTTATGTTAGAGTGTTGATATTCCTTGAAATAAGGAGAAAGGAGAACGGAAATGAAAAAGGCCATCGGAGTTCTTATGTTTTTGTCTCTTTTGGTAGGCGCAATGTTTGGGCTTTTGACTTCCAGCGGAGATATTGATGCACCCTATCAATATTTGCCTTTTATCCCCAATTTTTTTGTGCGAATGCCCTGTGTTATTATTCTTATCACGTCGCTTATAGGAGGTTTGATAGGATTTGTAGCGTTAGCTGTTCATTTAATTACGTCAAAAGAAAGCAAAAAGACAGAAGAGCCTTCAACGGAAGAAAAGGATTAACTGTCTTAGTCATTGTCGCCAACTATAGTTGGCGATTTTTTTATTTAGAATAATATAAAGAACGAGGGGTCTTGTCCTTTCGCTTTTCTCGCCACCCCCTTTTGCCGTGCCCTTCCGTAGCTTTCTTGAGGTTCGTAGCTTTAGCGTAGAACTTAGCGAAGGAGGGTCATCCCGCACTTGATGCGGGATAGGGGCGGCCATCAGGCCGCTTTTTTTTTTGTCATTGCGAAAAGGCGTACTCGTGCGACGTGGCAATCTCGCGGGAGCTTGCCTGCCCGCCGACAGGCAAAGCGACCCTGGATATAGAAAGAACGGAGGGTTTTGTCCGCCCCAGCGTGTCTGGCGAAAGGGTTCGCCCTGTGCTCTCTCACTGGCATTCGAACCGTGCCTGCTCCGGGCTCACAACCTGTTCAAGAATAAAAACCCTCCATTCTTTTTGACTCTCACCAAGGGGGAGGTTAGGATCAGGATTTTGACTTTTTGGGTGAAAAGTGGGAGAATTTATATATAATTAATTACAATATTATGTCATTTTCTGAAGAATATCTAAGGCAGATAATAGAAAAATATAAAACAGGTCAGGCAAACGAACATGCATATCGTCCGGCGCTTGATAAATTTTTTGAAGAAATAACGAATTTACACGTCGTAAATGATCCAAAAAGAAGTGAGTATGGTGCGCCCGATTTTGTTTTTATGAAAAACCAAATAGCAATCGCTTATGCAGAAGCTAAGGATATTGGTATTAAATTAGATGAAATCGAAAAAGGCGAGCAAGTAGAACGTTATTTTGGCTATTCAAGTCTTATATTAACAGACTACTTGGAGTTTCGTTTTTTTAAGAATGGTGAAAGATATGGTGAATCAATAAAAATTGCGGAAGTAAAAAATAACGAGATTGTGTCAATTGAAAGCGGTTTCGGTTTACTTGAAGATACTATTAAGCAGTTTATTAGCAATGCGAAAGAGCCGATAAAATCAGGTGCGCTTTTAGCAAAAGTAATGGCAGGAAAAGCCCGTCGAATAAGAGATAATGTCAAAGCATATTTACAAGAAAAAGATGAAGAAAAGAATAAAAGCCTTCTAGCGGTATTTAATGTAATAAAAGAACTTCTTTTGCCGGATTTGGATAATGAAAAATTTGCTGATATGTATGCTCAAACGATTGTTTATGGACTTTTTGTAGCTCGTTATTATGATGAAAGCCCAGATAATTTTTCGCGAGGGGAAGCTCGTGATTTAATTCCTGCATCAAATCCTTTTTTACAACAATTTTTTGACCATATTGCCGGCGCTTCTTTTGATAAGCGCATAGAATTTATCGTTAACGAACTATGCGAAGAATTTAGTCATGCAGATGTAAATGCAATTATCCATAATTATTATAGAATTAAAAGAGATAATAGCCAGGATCCGATTATTCATTTTTATGAAGATTTTTTGAAAGAATATGACGCCGGAGCTCGTAAAGCTTTTGGTGTTTTTTATACTCCGCTTCCGGTTGTAAATTTTATAGTCCGCGCCATAGATGATATTTTGAAAAAAGAATTTAACCTCAAGGGTATAGCGGATTCTTCAAAAATAGAAATTACAAAAATAGTACAAAATAAAAAGGTAAAAGAATTATTCCATAAAGTGCAGATTCTTGATCCTGCTACAGGGACAGGAACTTTTTTAAATGAAGTTATTTCTCATATACGTCAGCAATTCAACGGACAGGAAGGAAGATGGTCTAATTATGTAGTAGATGATTTATTACCCCGT
Source organism: Patescibacteria group bacterium (assembly GCA_018895765.1). Lineage (GTDB taxonomy): Bacteria > Patescibacteriota > Patescibacteriia. The sequence continues at coordinate 2,119 of JAHINX010000018.1, read as the reverse complement.
CTCCATGGTTTTGAACTAATGATGGCGTCATATACAATCGCGCACTTAAAACTAGCGACGAATCTAAAGGAATCCGGAGTTGATATTGATGGCAAGCGTCTAAGCGTTTATTTGACTAATTCTTTGGAAAAAGAAGAAAAACCAATTTCAACTCTATTTAATTGGCAGATTGGTTTGGAAAAAGCTCTTACGGAAGAATCAAAACAAGCCAATAAAATAAAAAATGAATTGCCAATTATGGTCATTTTGGGGAATCCCCCTTATTCCGGCGTTTCTTCAAATGAGACCGAGTGTGCAAATAGTTTAGTAAATAAATATAAAGTTGAACCAGGTGGAAATGAAAAATTAAAAGAAAGGAAGCATTGGCTTAATGATGATTATGTAAAATTTATTGCTTTTGCGGAAGATATGATTGAAAAAAATGGCGAAGGAATCCTTGGGTTTATTACTAATAATGGCTATCTTGATAATACTACTTTTCGCGGGATGCGCTGGCACTTACTAAAAACATTTGATCAAATTTATATTATTGATTTACATGGAAATTCAAAGAAAAAAGAAACCACGCCAGATGGCAGTAAAGATGAAAATGTTTTCAATATTCAGCAGGGTGTATCAATTGCACTTTTTGTAAAAAAATCTGGTAATAAAGAGAATTTGGGAAAAGTTTGGTATACAGAATTATTTGGAAAAAGACAAGGCAAATTCCAGGCACTTTATGATAGTGATCTAGAAAATATAAAATGGAAAAAAGTTAATTATAAGGAGCCGTATTATTTTTTTGTACCAAAGGATTTTAGGTCAGAAGAGGAATATAATCAAGGTTTTGGTATAACAGATTTATTTATAAAAAATACAACTGGTATTGTTACTGCACGAGATGGTTTTGTTATTGCTAAAAATAAAGATATTCTTCTAAATAGAATAAGAACCTTTTGTGATGATAAGTTAACTGATCTTGAGATAAGACAAAAGTTTTTTTTAAATAAAAAAGCTGGAAAATATAAGTCTGGTGACTCAAGAGGATGGAAAATGTCAGAGGCGAGAAAAATAATATGCAAGTTAAATCATGAAAATCAGATTCGGACAATATATTACAGGCCATTTGATATAAGATTTATTTATTATAATCCGAATATGGTTGATTGGGGACGTGAAAAAATAATGGATAACTTTATAAATAAAAATAATTTAGGGTTAATAGCTAAGCGTGGATTAGATGAAATTAATTCTGCCCCGATTTTTATTTCAGATAAAATTAATGAATCAAGAGCATGGTCTAGACCTGGAATGCAGGGTATAGAAAGTATTTTTCCTCTTTATATTTATTCCGAAGATAGTAAAAAAATAGTAAATTTTGATAAAGAAATCTATAATAAAATAATTGCTAATATAAAAACAAAAGTAATTCCGGAGAATGTTTTAGATTATATTTATGCTGTTTTACATTCTCCAACCTATCGCAAAAAATATAAAGAATTTTTAAAAATAGATTTTCCGCGTGTGGCATATCCAAAAGATGAAAAGCAGTTTTTTGCTTTGGCGAAATTGGGAGAAGAATTGCGCCATTTGCATCTTTTGGAAAGCCCAAAAGTTAGCGATTTTATTACCACATATTCGGAGGGCGGAGACGATTTGGTGGAAAAAGTGGAATATAAAAATAAAAATGTTTATATAAATGAAAAGCAGTATTTTGGCGGAACGCCGGAAGATGTGTGGAATTTTTATATCGGTGGCTATCAGCCAGCGCAAAAATGGCTGAAAGACCGCAAGGGCCGCAATCTTGCAAACGCCGATATAGAACACTATCAAAAGATGATCGTCGCCTTGAATGAAACTATAAGAATAATGGAGGAGATTGATAAAATTTATGAGTAAACCGAAGCCAAAAAAATGGGATGATGTGCCCTTTGAAACATGGAAATATGAAAAACAAACAGAAATGAAGCATAAAATTTTTAGTTACTACTTGCCTTTATGGTTACGAATAGTAGGTAGATATGAAAAGCGATTAAACTATATAGATGGTTTTGGAGGATTGGGTGCTTATCATACTGAAGAAGATATAAAAGAGGAGAAATATATATCAAACAATTTTGGTTCACCCATTATCTCTATT
>JAHINX010000069.1 GCA_018895765.1 Patescibacteria group bacterium | reverse complement strand
ATTCCCCCCAAACCCCCCTTCCGCCTTTCCTTTTCTCAAACGGAACGGGAACGGAAGCAGGCGGGCAAAAATTCCTTCCCCCCAACCCCCTTCCTTTTTGCCCGCCTGCTTGGGCTTCGCCCCCAAAACTTTTCGGCGGACGGACGGCGGGACAAAAAACAAAAGAGAAGATAAAAGAGGAATAACGCTTGCCCCACCCACTCGTGCGCGCGTTATGTCGAACGAACTCCCTAATTTTGTTTGACTAAATGCTAAAAATTTCATATACTAACTCTTGATAAGTGATGATTTTGATACTATATAACTATAATAGTAAAACTATACGAATATGTCAAACGAAAAATCCGCAATTGGGGACAATATAAGAAAATACCGAAACAAGCTCGGTATTTCTCAAGATGTGCTTTCAAAAAAGGCAGATTTGGCATTCCATACGATTGCTAAAATTGAAGCTGGCTCTACTCCTAACCCCACTATTGATACAGTCAAAAAAATAGCGGACGCCCTCGGTGTTTCGCTTGATGATTTAATGAAATAAAACTATGGCAACAAAATCTTTAAATAAAAATTTGCGCAATGCGAGTAAAGCCAAAAAAGACGAGTTTTATACTCAAATTGTTGATATTGAAAAAGAACTAAAACATTATAAAGACCAGTTTCGTGGCAAGGTTGTTTATTGTAATTGCGATGATCCTTTTGAAAGTAATTTTTTCAAGTATTTTGCCTCTAATTTTAATACTCTTGGTTTAAAAAGACTTATTGCTACGAGCTACAAGCCATCGCCAATTGCCAATACCCAACTAGATCTATTTGGCAACATCAAGGAACTATCCACGCCAAAAGGCCGTCCTAAGATAACCGCTAACAAATTCATTATCAATGAAGTTAACGACATAGACGGGAACGGCGCATTTGACTTGCACGATATTGCCGAGCAGCTCAAAGCCAACAAAAATAATGAGTGGACGCCGTTAGAAGGCGAAGGAGATTTTAGAAGCGAAGAAAGTATTGGGCTATTAAAACAAGCAGACATTATTGTAACCAATCCGCCGTTTTCTTTATTCCGTGAATACTTGGCTCAACTGATGGAATACAAGAAGGAATTTTTGATTCTCGGCGATCAAAATAACATAACCAAAAAAGACATTTTTAAATTTATAAAGGAAAATAGAGTATGGCTTGGTTATGATAATGGCGGTACAAAGTGGTTCCAGGTGCCAGATGATTATGATATTGCAACCGAATCAAGAAAAAAAATTGTAAATGGAGTCAAGTACTTCAGTATGGGGAGAATTTTGTGGTTTACCAATCTTGAAACTACCAAGCGACACGATAATATTGTGTTGTATAAAAAGTATGTAGCAGAAGAATTTCCTAAGTATGACAACTACAATGCTATTAACATTGACAAGGTTTCCGAAATTCCAATGAATTACAATGAGGTGATGGGTGTTCCGATAACATTTATTGATAAATATAATCCCAAACAGTTTGAGCTATTGGGAATTATGAATACAGGCGAAAAAAATATTGGCATAAGATACAAACAAACACCACATGGGAGACCGCTTGTTAATGGCGTTGAAAAGTATCTCCGCATTTTAATAAGAACAATAAAACTAAAAAAATAATATGAAAATAGATTTACATAAAATAAAAATTGCGGAAGTTGTAAAAGCCTATAAAGATAGTGCCGAAGAAGGAGTTAGTGCTTTTGGTGGTAAATTGGATATTCGTCCAAAATACCAAAGAGAGTTTGTATACAAAGAAAAACAACGCAATGCTGTGATTGAAACTATTAAAAATAGTTTTCCGCTTAATGTGATGTATTGGATGATTAGAGATGATGGAGGGTACGAAGTTTTAGACGGCCAACAACGCACCATCAGCATTGGACAATATGTTACTGGCGATTTTTCACTAAACGACCGCTTTTTCCATAATCTGACCAAAGAAGAGCAGGATAAAATTTTGGATTATGAATTGATGATCTATTTCTGTGAAGGCACGGACAAGGAGCGACTAGATTGGTTTAGGATTATCAATATAGCAGGTGAAAAACTAACCGACCAAGAAATTCGCAACGCGGTTTATACTGGCCCATGGCTTTCAGACGCAAAATTAAAATTCAGTAAATCAAATTGCGTGGCGTACTTATTGGCAAATGATGGCGGATCGCTTGTCAGTGGCTCACCAATTCGGCAAGAATATTTAGAAACCGTGCTTTCATGGATCAATGACGGCAAAATTGAAGATTATATGGCTAAGCACCAGCACGACAAAAGTGCAGACGAGCTGTGGAATTATTTCCAAAATGTAGTCGCTTGGGTGCGTAAGACTTTCCCCAATTATCGAAAAGAAATGGCGAGCGTGAGTTGGGGCGAACTATACAACCAATTCAAAGACAAAAAATTTGATTCAAAGAAACTGGAAAAAGAAATATCCGAGTTAATGCAAGATGAAGATGTAACGAAAAAATCTGGTATTTATCCCTATGTTCTAACGAGACAAGAAAATCACCTTTCTATCCGTATGTTTAACGACAAAATGAAGCGCGAAGCCTACGAAAGACAAAAAGGTAAATGCGTTTGGTGTAAAAAAACTTTTGAATTCGAAGAAATGGAAGCCGATCATATAACCCCTTGGCATGAGGGCGGGAAAACGACTGCAATGAATTGTCAGATGTTGTGCAAAGACGATAATCGAAAAAAATCAGGAAAATAGCCTATGGTTTTATAGTAAATAAAAAAAATGCTATAAAATGCCTACTTTAAACAATTATCCATAAAGTATATTTAATAACTTACTTAAAATGACCCCATCACATGAATAATCCTTATAATATATAGATAAAATGTAAATATGTAAAAAAGAACACTTTTTTGCCGAAAATGCTTGACTTTTAAAATAAAAAGGAATATAATGGGCATATTAGTACAAATTAATGTAAGATATTAAATATATGATAATAACAAGAATTAAAGCAAGCAATTTTTATGGGATAAAAGATCCTTTAGAGGTAATCTTCACCGAAGGGGGTGAAAAAGAAAAGATAGGTTATGTAAATATAAGGAAAGAAAGAGTATCTCTTATTTCTGGTTTTTATGGTGCTAACGCGTCAGGTAAAAGTACTGTGTTAAATGTTATCGACACAGTTGTTCGGATTATGTTAGCAAGACAACAGGAATTTATAATTGCACCTAATGGTATTAAACAAGGGACTGTCATCTCCCTCCCTAACTATCATACAAGTATGAAGACAAAACCTATTGTCATGGAGATGGACTTCATAATCAACAATGATAAGTATAATTACTCAATTTCTATCACAAATGAAGGTAAAGAAATATCAGAAGAAGTCCTCTATAAAAATAGTAAGAGAATATTCAGTAGAAAAGATCATAGTATTTCGCTTGAAACGAGTGTAGAAAATAAGATAGGTACTTTAGCAAAAAATATTGTAGCCCCTAAAAAATCTTCTTTCCTTTCCGTTATTTTAGATGAAAGCTCTGATATAGCAGTCTTTGCTAATCTTAAAAAAGAAATAGGTATTTCTGAGCTTAAACAAATTAAAAATAAATTTTGTTTTATTACTGACAAGAGATCCGTCCAGATGGGACAAAATAACATAAATGGATTAATGGCTTTCGCTATTAATTATCTTAACGATATCAAAACACAAAGTGAAAAACTTGGTACTGTTAATTCTATAGTTAAATATTTTGAGCCTTCTTTTGAGAGTCTTGTCATTAAAAAAGAAGGCGATAATAATCCAATCAATAAATCTTTTGCTTTCACCTACGAGGCAAAATATAGCAACTTTTATAAAAATCTAGATATCATGGAACTTTCTGCTGGTACAAGAGAGCTCATTGCTTATATAGGTGATGTTCTTAATATTATAAAATCGGGCGGTGTTGTTATATATGATGAAACAAGCAAGTACTATCATCCAGATATGGAAATCGCCATCTTAAATCTCTTTAAAGATAAAGATATAAACAAACATAATGCCCAAATATTCTTTTCGTCACATAACCACGAAACTTTTGATCTATTACAAAATGACCAAGCTCACATACTAGAGAAGAAAGACGATAATATTATCGTATCAAAAGTCTCAGATTATGGTGTAAAGGAAAGGGATAATGTAAAAAGAATATATCGTCTTGGTTCTCTTGGTGGAGTACCTGATACTATTGATTTCAATAGAATAATAAATAATTTACTTTAAAACACATGAGTACTAAGAAAAGTTTTGATGTATATTATTTATTGGTTAGCGAAGGAACTACTGAATATAGACTTTTTGGCTACTTAACAAAGAATAAGTTCAAGGACGTGTTTAGTAAATCTAAGATTAAGTTTAGTGACAAGGTGGAACTTGTGGAAATGGGTGTATCCCAAGGTAAATTAAATGGTGTTGGTAACATCAAAGACTTTAAAAAAAAGTATAAATCAATAAGAGAAAAATATAAGGGTCAAAAAAGATTCTTTATGTTGGATAAAGATATTGACGATTCATCAGATATAGAAAAATTGATCAAAAAAAATAGTGACATTGTCCAGTTTATAGAATATAACTCTGAGTATTTGCTATTAAAATTATCTAGCAAAAATCCCAAAGATCGTTCTGAGTTTAAAAACTTAGGTGAATTTAGAGATTATTGTAAAACAGAATTTCAAAAGCAGTTTAGTAAAAAAGCATCTGATTTTAAAGATGTTGATTTCGATTCAGTATTTAAAAATGTTAAAGACAATAATATAAAAAGATCTTTTGCTGAGTTATTTTCTACTTTATCTTGATTTACTAATAGTTCTGGTAAGTAAAATTCTATTAAATATCTAAGGTGCCTGTCCGCCGAAAAGTTTTGGGGGCGAAGCCCAAGCAGGCGGGCAAAAAGGAAGGGGGTTGGGGGGAAGGAATTTTTGCCCGCCTGCTTCCGTTCCCGTTCCGTTTGAGAAAAGGAAAGGCGGAAGGGGGGTTTGGGGGGAAT
>JAHINX010000017.1 GCA_018895765.1 Patescibacteria group bacterium | reverse complement strand
TTCCGCACCAAGAGCATCACCCTTCATAAGCTTTGTTTTTGCCCAAGTATAATAAATCTGTTGTCGTTTTGGAGACAATTCGCTTGCTTTAGTAAAAAAGTCCTCTGCGCTATTCAAATATTTTGGCTCAACTGAAGCAAGTAATGTATCTATTTGCCCCAATAAAAGATAATCATAAACATCTTTTCCACCTTCCTCTATCTGCTCTAAAAGTTTTTCTCTGGCAAATAAAAGCGCGCTTTTATAATCGGGATTAGTAGTTAATATATTGTCATTTACGCGCGCCATTCTCTTTATCATAGAACTCCGCATATCAAATATAAACGGCGTCTTCATTGATAAGATTTCTTTATATGCGTCTAAGCCAACCTTATAATTTTTTACAAAAATAGATTCCGCCCTAATAATACCTGTTGCCGCTTTATAGGTTTTTATTGTTGTCCCGAATAATAAAATAAAAAATAACACCAGCAAAAGTCCTGCGATAGCAAAAAAAGCGCTATAAGAAAATTCATACTTCGGCTCAGCATTTTCTCGTTTACCAGACAAAAGAGCCAAGAGAAGCCCAAATGAAAAATAAATAAGCAAATAAGACGCGGGATGTTCAAAAACAAAAAGATTTTGAATAATATAAATACTAAAAATTATAAAAAAGAAAATAACTACGTGCTGTCCCACTTCTGTATCTTGACCAATTAAAATACTTTTTTTTGTTTTATCAAATAGCTTCCTTCGCCAAGCAACAAATAATGATGCTCCGCCAACAGCATAAAGACCAAAATATGCTAAAAAGCCAATAATTCCCCCCATAGAAAGCGTATCAAACAAAATACTATGGCTCCTGTCAAACCAAGTTTCATAATATGAGTGCAATAACGATTCCGGATTATAATGCTTATTAAATGTGTAGTAAAAATTTTCTAAACCAATACCCGAGATAGGTCTTTCTTTAAATGTTTGCCAGGCAATTTCCCAAGCAATAGCACGCGTCTTACCAGTCCCTTCTTCCAAAGATATATTTACTACGCTTCCAATTACGGGTATATTCTTTACGGTTTCTGTATTTTTAAAAACAATAAAAAAACCAAGAATTATAATACCCGCTAAAAGTACGCCAATACCAACTCTTCTTATATTTTTAGTTTTAGCAAAAATCGCATAACCAAAGATAATTGTCAAAATACCAAATAAAACTGCAATATCCGCACCCCTACTACTTCTGGAATATAAAATAATAAATGCTTCTAAAATCGCTATTGATAAATAAATAATTTGCCAAATTTGTTTTTTTTCTTTAAAAGCTAATAATAATGCAAAAAATATGTGAAAAAGAAAATAGCTACCAATATAAATAGAGTTTCCCAGCGTTCCCCAAACACGTCCTCCAATATTGGAATATAGATACACCCCTTCTTTTGTATATTGAGCGGCAACAACTAATGCTTGCAACAAACTTACTGCCAATAAAACATTCAAGACACGTTTTATTTTTGGCCAGGTATCAAAAACAATAGATACCATAATCGCATAAGCAATAAAATGCCAAACTACAAAAACGCCGGTCATTCTTTCAAAATTGCTCCAAAAAGCCCGCCTAAAATCTACACCAAAAATTGCCGACACTAGTAACGAAAGAGCATAAAAACCAAACCAATACAAAAGCAATGTTTTTCTTGGCCTAAATTTTTTGAAATTAATCACCAGAAGAAGCAAATAAACTACCGCCATAAATTGTGTAAGTCCCTGAAAATATAAAATCTTCCCCACAATAAAAGGAAAAATACTTTTGCTAATAAAAACGAAAGGCATCAAAAAAGAAAGGTAAATCAATGCCTCTAATATAATTAGCAATAATTTTTCAGCTTTTTTGTAATTAAGCATGTTTCAAAATAAAAAATTAAAAATAAAATATAAAAAACAAAAACGAAAAAATATAAAAATTTATTTTCTTTTACCTTTCATTGTTATTAAGCTGGCGGCTAAAATATTGGATAATTCTTTTGTTTCTTGCAATAGACAATCACATTCATTTTTTAGATCAGAGGGTATTAAACCGCCGTCTCGCAGAATTGCCAACCAAAACTTTGTCTCATTGGCTGATTTAAGCGCATGGTGGAAAAAATTTTGATAATCCTTTTTTGAACTGGCTGCTTCCGCTTCAAAATAATTTGCTCCAATGCTTGTTCCACTTCTTGTTGCTTGGCTTTTTATTTCTCTTATCACCGGTTCGTTTGGCAATCTTGATAAAAATTGGATTAAACGTATGATGTAACGATAAATTCTTAATTTAAACTCCTGTTTTTGTTTATCTCTCTCCTGTCCGTATTTTTGCATATTTACAGATTTGTTTTTTATTTTTTATATTTTATTTTTTATTTTTCTCCACATTTATCATCTTAATAAGCTCCTCCCCCTCCTCTTTCAACGACGGATCCAATTTTATCGCCTCCAAAATATATTCTT
>JAHINX010000016.1 GCA_018895765.1 Patescibacteria group bacterium | reverse complement strand
GTAATTTTTTTAATTTCATATTCTCCCGCGCCGTCAATCACGAAAGGATTATTTTTCACAACTTCAAAGTTATTATGCCCGCAATGATTATGGCTGATCGTCACAATATCAGCTCCTCCAAAAGGAGGTTTCAACCCGATTTTTTTATCAAACGGATCCGTTATCAAAACAACATCCTTGCTCTGCAATTTAAAACAACTGTGCCCGTACCATGTTATATTCATAGAATTCATTTTAATATTTTAACATGTTAATATGTTATCACGAAATGCCCCCTTTGACAATATAAAAATAATAGATTATACTTTCATTACATTTAGTCTTTACAATATATTCAGTTATTTGAAAAATGGCTGTTTTTATTTAGTAAAGCCTAAAAATCCAAAAAAGAAAGGAGAAAACTAAAATGACAATTTCTGTTAAAAAACCGATCATTGTTTCGGAAATGGACATTTTGCTGGGCGACAAAGACGCTCCCAAATTTCCCGGCGCCGGCGATGTTATAAAAGGAAATGTGATTGAAGTCGGCAGTAATATAATTTATGTGGACCTCGGCCCGATTGGAACCGGGGCTATTTATGGTTATGGAAAATTTGACGGCCTGGCTATAATCAAAGAACTGAAGCAAGGGGATCCGATTTCCGCGACTGTCACGGACATAGAAAATGACGATGGCTATGTGGAAATGTCGCTGAAACAAACGAGCCTTGAAATGGTTTGGAAAGAACTGGAAAAAAGGATGGAAGAAAAAGAGGTTCTTACGACCAAGATATTGGAGGCCAACAAGGGCGGACTTATGATAAAAATAAATAATGTCGTAGGATTCTTGCCGGCTTCGCAGCTCTCCAACGAAAACTATCCTCGAGTCGGCGATGGCGACAAAAATAAGATCCTGTCGCTATTAATGCAGCTGGTTGGCAAAGACATCAGAGTCAGAATAATCGGACTGGATAAAAACGAAGGAAAACTTGTCGTGAGCGAAAAGGCCACTAAGACGGAAGAAGAAAAGAAAAAAGTTTCCAAATTGCAAGTCGGCGACATTGTCTCCGGCGAAATCAGCGGCATTGTGGATTTCGGGGCATTCGTTAAATTCAACGAAAATCTTGAGGGATTGGTGCATATTTCCGAATTGGCATGGAAGCTTATTGACGATCCGAGAAAGTTGTTTAATGTTGGTCAAAAAGTCAGATGCAAAATAATCGGAATTGACGACGCCAGAATTTCATTAAGTCTTAAGGCTTTGGAAAAAGATCCATGGCAAGAAGTAGCCGAGAAATATAAAGTCGGGCAAAAAGTTACGGGCGAAGTCACGAAAATAAATCCGTTCGGAGCGTTTGTTCAATTGGACAAAGATATTCATGGTCTCGCGCACATTTCAAAACTGACGGAAGAAAGCAAAATTGAAGCGCTTCAAGTCGGGAAGAGCTACGAATTTGACATTATTTCCATTGAACCGGCAGATCACAGGCTTGGTCTGAGGCCAAGATTAAGCAAGAAAACGGATACGGAAGAAAACAAAGAAGTGAAAAAAGATATAAAAACCGGCGAAAAACAGAAGAAAGAAGATGGTCTAAAAGCAAAGACGAAGAAAAGGGAAGCCGAAGATAGCAAAGATGATAAGGCAAAAACTAAAACTAAAACTAAAGCAAAAGAAAAAGCGCCCAAGAAAGAAAAAGGCGACGAAAAATAACGAACTGTGGATAACTTGTTGACAAGTTTATGGATAGCAACCCCGCCGATTCATCGGAAGCGGGGTTGCTTTTTATAAAACTTATTTCTATTTTTGGCTTATATTAAAGAAATAAAAGAAACATGACTAGACGGCTTGACTGCGCTATATTTTCGTGCTATACTATTGGCATAAGTTGAAATTGCTCTTTTAAAAAACAAAACCTTTGACTTTTTTCGAAAATCAGGAGAGAATTGGATATAAACAGCAAACAAAAATGGTTTCGTTTGTATTTATCTCTCTCTTGCTGTTTTCATCGATTTCCCATAAAGTTTTTAAATAAAACAAAAAATAAAAAAAATAAAAATAAAAATAACAAAAAGGGAAAAACGGGAAAATGGTTGGGGATTAAACGGTTCTTTAAACATAAAGAACTGAAACATAATCTTTGTTTAGAATGATTATTGTGCCGCTCATGCGTATCTGACTACTAAATATTTAGCAATTAGATATGCATGAGTGGTCTTTTCCACTCTTTTTTCATCACCCTGAAAGAGGGTGGGAAAATAGTCCAAATAAAGATTATAAAAGGGCATGAGCCACATAATCTATATTTGGGCAACATTGCCCTTTTTAAATGCCTATTTTTTATTTTTCTGACATTATTCTTAATGTCTTTTTTGAATATAGTTTATAGCTATATTATTTTTTTTATTTATTGCCAAACTAGAACTATTAGATTAAAATATATTATATTCATCATAGGCCAAATTTGGAAGGGTGGCTGAGCGGTTGTCAGCCTGTGGCTGATCCGCCATAGGCGGAAAAGGGTTATTTAACATCAAGC
>JAHINX010000015.1 GCA_018895765.1 Patescibacteria group bacterium | reverse complement strand
ATTTCCCAATAATAATTTTTAGTCATTTCTTAATTTGGGATTTAATTGGTCATTGGGATTTGGAGTTTGGTCATTTCTTAAAACCTATTCATTCTCTTTTGATATCCGCTCCTAACGCACAGAGCCGTTCATCAAATCTTTCATATCCTCTATCCAAATTTTCTGCTCCATCTACGACCGTTCTTCCTTGCGCTATTAAGCCAGCTAACACCAATGTCGCTCCAGCGCGCAAATCAAGCCCTTTTATTTCCATCCCCTTAAGAGCCGTAGGTCCTGTGATAAGAACGCGATGCGGATCACAAATGGTTGCGTTTGCTCCCATTTTTATAAGCTCATTAACATAGCCCATCCTACCTTCGTAGAGCGGGTCATGAATCAAGCTCGTTCCTTTACACCCGGTTGCCAAAAGACCAAAAGGCGCCTGTAAGTCGGTTGGAAACCCAGGATATGGCAAAGCCTGGAGCTTAAAAGAAGAAAGAGGTTTCTTAAAAAATATCTCCGCGCTATTTTTTCCCAAAATTAATCCGGCGCCAATACGCTCTAAAAGTTCGTAAACCGCATCAAGATGGCTATGCTCTATCCCTAATAATTTTAATCTGCCCTTTGTAATGAGAGCGGCAATTGCAAACGTCCCAGCTTCAATGCTATCCGGTATAACCGTATGCTCGCCGCCAAAAATTTTCTTCACTCCCTTTACAACGATTGTATGTCCTAGTTCCTGTTTGATATTCGCGCCCATCGTATTTAAAAATTTTATCAAATCAATAACGTGCGGCTCTATGGCGGCCAGCTTTATTATAGTAGTACCTTCAGCAATGCAAGCGGCCATTAATATATTTTCTGTTGCCGTAACAGAAAATTCCGGCAAAATAATTTCCGCTCCACTTAATTTCTGCGCGCTTAAAAAAATTTGTTTATTCTTATGTAGAACTTTTGCGCCTAATTTTTGAAAACCATATAAATGAGTATCTATTGGCCTTCTTCCGATTATGCATCCTCCAGGTTCAGGGAGAGATATTTTACCCATACGGGCCAAAAGAGGACCCAGAATTAGAATTGAGGAACGAAGTTTCTGGATTAAACTTACATCAAGCCCTTTAAGCTCAATCTTCCGAGGCAAAATAGTTGCTGTATGATTTTTATACAAAACTGAGAATCCAAGGCTTTTCAATATTTGAAGCATTGTATTAACATCCGATATGTCGGGAATGTTCTTAATAACACATTTTTCTTTCGCCAAAATACAAGCCGCTAAAATCGGCGTAGCGGCATTTTTCATACCCGAGATCCTTATTTCTCCCCTTAATTTGCGCCCTCCTTGTATAATAAGCTTTGACATAGTCATTATTATTATATATAGTTGGCTATGAATAGTCAATCGTAAAAACAAAATTGCAATTTTTATATGCAACGAAAATATCGCAAAATTATCTTCTTCATATTTGCCGCTTTTTTCATAATTAGCATACCCATAATTCTCCTTTATACCGGCGGATATAGATATAATATAAAAAAAAATAGGCTTGAAAAAACAGGCAATCTTGTAGTAAACGTAAAAAACAAAGGGGCGACTCTTTATTTGAACGAAAAAAAATTTGAAAATAAAGAAGAGTTCAGAATGCAAAATATTTTACCCGGAGAATATCTGATAAAAATCACCAAGGAAGGATACTTTGACTGGCAAAAAAAGCTTGCCATAGAAAGCGAAATAACAACATTTATAAAAGACGCGCGCTTATTTAAACAATCTCTGCCAATAAATATTATTGACAAAAATACCGGCGCTCTTTTTTATTCTCCAAATGGGAAATTATTTATAACTGATATATATATAAAAAAAGACAGTAACTATCAGGCTGTTATCTTTAATGTAGAAACAGAAACCTATAAAAAACTATTTTCCTCGGCCAGTCCTCTTTTAGGTACGGCCTGGTCTGGCGATAGTAATAAGTTTATCATAGAAACAGTTTCCGGCTTCCAGCTATTTGATGTAAATGGTGAAAAAACAGAATTGCCAAAAATCACAAATATCAAAAAAATAAAATGGGATGAAAAAAATGGAATGGTCTTGTATGTAGAAAATGATAAAGGAATTTATAAAATAGATATGCTCTTTAATACATCTAATTTATTATACCCGCTTTCGGGAACAATCGATGACTTTAGTATCTCGGGAAACTATCTCTACATTACCGAGGGCTTCCTGCTGAAACAAATAGATATTAAAGATAACACAGACATCATTCCTATACCCCTGGAAAGAAAAAATTATCTGATTAAAAATATCTTGGATAAAAAAATATTTTTACTTAACCAAGAAAACAAATTGCAAGTTTTCGATATTCCCCTTAACAAGCTTTCCATCCCTATTTTAATTGCCAATGCCAAAGATTTTGATTTACTAGATAACAATCTCCTCTACTATGATGATTTTGAATTATGGACTTATACTTTTGATAAAGAAGAAAAAACGCTTATAACAAGAATCGGAGAGAATATAAAAAAAGCCCGCTGGTTAAACGGCTCTGACTATATAATCTTTATTCTTGAAAATAAATTAGAAATTATAGAAATGGATAAGCGTGATCACAGACAAACCGTAGAGATGGCTAAGTTTGACGATATTGGCGATATGTTAATAACAAAAAATTTTTATATTTATTTCACCGGCCAATTACAAAATTCAAAAGGCCTATTCAAGATGGAAATCTAAGTCTTTGATATCTCTGGCGGCAAGCACATTGGCCTTTAGAAGCGATGGAAATGTTCCAGCATCAACCCACCATCCATTTACAATGGAAAAGCGCATCGTTCCGTCCTCTATATAAAAATTATTAACATCGGTTATTTCAAGCTCTCCTCTATCGGAGGGTTTTAATTTTTTTATAACATCCCAAACGCGATTATCGTATAAATATAAGCCGGTCACAGCATACGGGCTTATTGGCATAAGCGGCTTTTCTTCTATTTTTATAATCCTATCGCCTTCTATTTCCGGCACCCCGAAACGTTCTGGGTCATCTACCTTTTTTAAAAAAACTCTGGCGCCATTTTCTTCTATTTCAAATTTTTTAATTTCTTCTTTAAACTTATCCTGATAGATATTATCTCCTAGAATCGCAGCTATTTTGCCATTGTCGGCAAAGTCTTCCGCAAGGCCTAGGGCTTCTGCAATGCCTCCGGGCTTATCCTGAATCGTATAAGAAAGATTAAGTCCAAGATCCTTGCCCGAGCCCAAAAGTTCCAAAAATTGCCCAGCATGTCCTGTGCCGGAAATTATTAAAATATCTTTTATGCCTGCGGAAGCTAAAGTGTATAGGGGGTAATAGATAATCGGATATTTCCACACAGGCAAAAGAGATTTATTTACAACTTTTGTAAGCGGCATCAGGCGCGAACCCGTTCCGCCGGCTATAATAACACCTTTCATAATAATTAGCTTCTTAGCTTTTTAGCTACTTAGCTACTTAGGATGTATCAGTCCGCTGACGGACACTAATAAAAATCCTAAAAAGCTAACTAGCTAAGTAGCTAAATAGTTACTTAGCACTTCTTTCCAATCGCGCATTGGCGGCAATTTTGTATTTAATAAAACTGAATATTTTGGACGCAAAGCATTCCGCGGGAATTTGTCGCCGGAAACCGGAACAACTTTTATATCAGCCCCCTTTTGTTTGAAAATCTCAGAGGCAAATTCATACCAAGTGCAGGCTCCGCTCCCTGCTGAGTGATAAATTCCAAATGGCTGTTTACTTTCTACTATATATTTCGTCCGTTCTGCCAAATCCGGCGCATAAGTTGGCGAACTCAATTCTTCATCAATAACTTCAATTTCATTTTTTGATTTTGCTAAATCAAGCATCGTATCAACAAAACTTTTCTTAACCGATATGCCGTCCCCTGTTTTTCCAAAAAGCCGGGAAAGACGGATAATATAATACTTGTCGGTATTTTTGGCTGTTTCTATTTCTCCCAATAATTTTGATGCGCCATAAGCGCTTACCGGCTTTGGGATATCCATTTCTTTATATCCTTCTTTTCTTTTTCCGTCAAAAACATAGTCAGTGGAATAATGAATAAAAATCGCGCCCGCCTCTTTGCATGCCTTGGCAATATATCCTAGCGCATAGCCATTTAATAAGACCGCCTTATTTTTTTCTATTTCTGCTTTATCTACATTATTATACGCTGCCGCATTTATTACAACATCTGGCTTCTGTTCCCTGATTTTTTCTTTTACCTCTATTTCGTTTGTTATATCCAATTCCTCAAAATCCCATGCAAGAACTTCCGCGCCTAAAAATGCGTGTTTTAACTCTTGTCCCAGCATACCCTTTACGCCCAAAATTAGAATCTTCATATTAATCACATAATAAGCATAAATCCGATTTTTGTCAATAAAAAAATCCCATAAAATGGGATTAAAGTCGCATATAAAATTCAAACGAAGCAAGAAAGTCCAATAATTCAATAAAATCGCTACGATACTGAAATGTACTCAAACCATACCCTGAAGCATATTTTATGTTAATCTCCAAGTCATCAACAAAAACTATTTGACTAGGATCCTGAATACGACAAGCTCTTATAGCTGCTTCAAAAATCATACCGTCTCTATCTCGCTTCAGAAGCCCATGCTGATAAGAAAAAAACCAGTTATCAAATAGCCCTCTATAAGGCACCATCTCTCTAAATCTATTATAATGTATCACGCAAAGATCAGAGATAATACCGGTTCCGATTCCTTGTCTTTTCAACTCACATACGAGCTTAATAAAACGCTTATCTAAAACAAGCATTGATTGCCATGCGCCTTCAAACGCCTTAAAACCGATTTTTAACTTTAATACACGTTTTATCTTATTATGGAACTCGTGCGGATGAAGATTGCCTCTGTCAAACTCGCATACGATGTCCCAAAACTCTCTTTCAAAATTTGTATAGCCCTTGCCAAAAATTTTCATTAGGCCGGAAAACCCAAGCTCTGAGTGAGGCGCTAAAGCTCTTGCAACAGCTTCTTTGTCTACATCTATAACTACATGTCCCAAATCAAAATATACCTGTTTGATTGTCGGTTTTGGCACTTTCTCCTCCTTTTTTCCAAGAACTATTTGTATTGCTTCCTATAATAATCCAGATATTCCCCGCTTTTAATCTTCTCCCACCACTCCCTATTATTCTTGTACCACTCAACCGTCCTTTTAAGGCCGTCTTCAAATGATATTTCCGGCCTCCAACCAAGAGCGCGCATTTTTTCCGTATCAATCGCATAGCGCCTGTCATGGCCGGGCCTGTCTTTTACATATTCAATACTGCTTTCATTTTTCCCGCAAGCTTCTATAATCTTTTTAGTCAACTCTAGATTATCTATTTCCGGATTTTGGCAGGCGCCAATATTGTAAATTTCTCCCGGCTCGCCTTTGTGCAAAACCAAATCAATTGCCTCGCAATTATCTTGCACATAGAGCCAATCGCGAATTTGCTCTCCATCTCCATAAACCGGAACCTTTTTACCTTCTAATAAATTAGTAACAAAAAGCGAAATAATCTTTTCGGGATACTGATACGGACCATAATTATTTGATGAGCGGGTAATTACAACTGGCGTACCATAAGTTCTGTGATGCGCCAAACTCAACAAGTCCCCGCCTGCCTTTGATGCTGAATAAGGACTTGACGGCAAAAGTAGCGAATCTTCTTTTGCAAATCCCCTGCTCTCATAATCACCATAAACCTCATCTGTAGAAATTTGTATCATTTTTTTGATTCCCAGCTGTTTAACCGCTTCCAATAAAATTTTTACCCCAAAAATATCTGTTTTTAAAAAAGCATTGTCATCCATTATTGAACGATCAACATGTGATTCCGCAGCAAAATTTACAATTACGTCAGCGCCTTGCAACGCGCTTGCTACTGCTTCTTTATCACAAATATCTCCTTTTATAAATTTATAATTGGGGCTATCCACTATATCTTTCAAATTTTCCAGGTTACCCGCATATGTCAGTTTATCAAAATTAATAACCTTATATTCAGGATACCTTTTTAAAATATGGCGTATAAAATTTGAACCGATAAAACCTGCCCCGCCGGTGATAAATAGCTTCATTAGCTTTTTAGCTTCTTTAGCTTATTAGCCAAAGAAAATAAATTAATTATTAGGATTAAAATTTTTTATCATTTTGTTTAACATTCGCATCACTTCATTTAACAAACTATCAACTGTAGAATAGCTAAGCATTTTTGTTTTGGGAAGTAGTTTGGCTATTTCTATTTGTGTTTCTAATTCAGCTCCTGACGAATAAGATATTCTTAAAAAATGCAAAAAATCATTTTTAGTACCTCTATATCTACCCTCTGCTATATTGGACGGAATAGAAACAGAACATCTTCTCATCTGAGATGTTAATCCATAAATCTCTTCTTTTGGAAAATCTTCTGTTAATTTATATACAGCAACCACCAATTCTATAGATCTTTGCCAAACTATTAATTCCTTATATGAATGAAGCGCCATAATAATACTAATAAGCTAACGAAGCTATGGAAGCTACAGAAGCTCTCTTTCAATTTTTTTTGCTACCCCTTCTATTTCCCCTTCTCCGTAGGGCTTCCCATGCCAGAGCTCGTGCCCGTCATTTAAAAATCTCGGAATAATATGAAAATGAGTATGAAATATAACTTGTCCGGCTACGCTCTCGCTATTAACTGCCAAATTATACCCGCCGGCTTCTACTGCTCTTACTGTGGCTGGCGCGATTTTTTTAACAGCTAAAATAATTTCACAGAGTAACTCGTCCGGGGTATCAACAAGATTTTGATGATGTTCTTTTGGAATAACTAAAACATGCCCGGGATTGGTCGGCCGGATATCCAAAAAAGCCAATATTTTATCAGTTTCATAAATCTTTTCCGCAGACAACTCACCTTTTACAATTTTACAGAATACACACTCTTCCATAATAAAAAATTAATTATAATTATTCCAATCTATATTAATCACCGGATCATTATATACCATCCGCTCCTCGTCTGGATCGGCAGGATTATACGATTCTGTCGTATGATAAAAAAGATGAACCGGCTCATTGCCAAGCGCCTTATACCCATGGGCCACGCCTTTGGGTATCAAAATTAATTGTGGCTCATCCGCGCTTGCTTCAATTGTTTGCGTTTCTCCCTTTGTTGCGGAATCCTCACGTAAATCATATAAAACAACAAGTGCTCTTCCACGGGCGAAAAACCACAAATCATCTTGCTTTTTGTGCCAATGAAACGCTTTTATTGTTCCGGGGTATGCAACGGTAAAGGTTGTCTGCCCAAACTTCTCCAGCAGTCCGTCATCATTCCGCAAAACTTCCATCAAAATCCCCTGCCTTTCTTGTGGCTCATTCGTGTCCGGAATATCCTGACGTATCTTTAATTTTTTATTTTTTACACCTTGTATCATACCCAGTAAGACAACTTTGAAAAAATAATTAATATAAAAATTTAAAAGTTGATTGACTTTATTTTTTGATTAGAATTTATGCCAAGAAAAACAGCATTTTTACCTGTTGCGCTTTAGCGCAAGAAAGGTCAAAGTTGGTCTTACTGGGCATATTTACACTTTATCCAATTTTTGTCTTCTTGTCAAAGCTAAAACTCCGCTTACGACAAGCGCCAAAAACAGCCAATTTATATTAAAAAAATTAGTTGCAAAATTAGGACGGAATAATTCGATTCCTGCCAGCAAAGCAAAAGTTATTAATAATGAATAGAATAAATGTTTCATAAATTTAGGTTTTAGGTCATAGGTTTTAGGTTGTTAGGTTAGTGTGTCGCTTCGCGACATAATTACAGTGTGTGAAAATTTTTAAAAAAATTTTCACACCTAAACCTAATCACCTAATACCTAATTACCTATGAAAAATTTTTTAAAAATATCTTTGATACTGAATTTTTCGCCGGTTAGTTTTATTTTTATACTATTTATCTGCACAATTTCGCCTGACGTGGCTCCGGACAAAGAGAATAAAAATCTTAATTTTCTATATGGCGTAGGAACGTCTTTTATATCAAAAATAGCTGTATTTATTTTTGCTCCATCTTTTTCCTGTGGCAATGTATATTTTGCTAAAATATAATTCACTTCCGATAAATCCACATCTCCATAAAAAACTTCATACCGCGGATAAAAAAGATACTTTGAATTTAAGAAAAATATAGTCCCTTCAAGCTCAATACCGCCTTTCGGCACGCTGATTTTTTTTATATCTCTATTAGTAAAAATTTGTTCATAAGGCACAAAAGCTTCCTCTATGTTTATTTTCCATTCATTCATCGGCCTAGTAAGCCGTTTTATAAAAAGTTCCTGCAACCCGCCGGAATTTTCCGTTTTCGCCAAAAGTCTCGAACCCGCCAAATAGATATCCTGCGGTTTTTGCAAATCGCTAAAATTTATTTTATCCAGAATAGCGATATATAGCGAATTTATTTCTATGCGGTTAAAAACAGTATTCTCGCTCCCTGCCAGCTCTATCTTAAACAAATTTTTAGCAACTTGAATTTTATCCATCTTATATTCCCCAACCGCATCAACAATAATTTCCGGACTTTCGGAATAAGTAATTATTTTAACAGATTTTTTGATTGGAAAATCGATAACAGAGTTTCCCTTTGCCCGGAGTCCGTCTATCAGAGGCGCCACATCAGCCCGGTAGACTAACGTTTCTTCGAAGCTGGGCGGATTAACCATAAAATCATTAATGTTTTTATATTCGCTTTTTCTCTGATATAAAATCAATCCATTCTCTTCTATTTTCTCCCAACCGAGTCCATCGAAAATTTTATTTTCCAAAGTAGCAAAAGCAAAATTCTTTCGCGCCTCATCTTGCGCAACGCCTATTTCAAAAATATCCGTTTTCAAATCAACGTATTGAACTTCTATCTCCGCCTTATCATATTTTCTCGGCAACTTAACATCAAAATAAACCGGTTCTTCAAAAACAACTGCTCCACGTTTACTTTCAGAAACTCTTGAAACAGGCACCAACTGAGATAATATCGGCTGATTTTTGCCAAACTTATATTCCAATTCCAAAACCGGACTAATATTTTTATAGCATAGCCAGCCAAAAACTATAACAGGGATAAAATAAAATAAATAAGTCGGTTTGAACTTCATAATTAAACAATATATTTATTTATCTTTATCAATTTATATAATACTTCTTTACCAAATATCTGGATTCTCTCCAAACGAAATCCATAAATTTCCAAATAATTATTTAGTGCGGTCAGTTCTTCATTATTTATACCAATAGTGTAATAATAAAATTTTTCAGTATTTAGCGCGCTAATCTTCTGTAGAAGTCTACCATCTCTTATGTTTTCCGTATACAATACACTTCTTTCCGGAAAAAATATTTTATCCTGCCGTCCCGTAATTATAATGTCCTCCGGCAAAACTATTTTTTCCACCTGCATTTTTATCTCATAATTTTTATCCAAATTTTTCAAAACCGCAACAAGCCCGTCGTCTACTTCAAAATAAACATTATAAAAAGAAAGCCCAATAACAAAAAATAAAATTAGTGGCAAGGTTTTTTTGAAGCGTTTTAATACGGCGCTCCAAAAAATATAAATAAAGGGCATGCCGGCAATAAAAATCGGCAACCAATAGCGGAAATGCGAATCGCCCAGCGTAATCCGTCCAGCGGGATTATCCAAAAATTTTCCGCTTCCATAAAAGATTAAAAGCCAAAGCGAAAAAATAGTAAAAATTAAAAAATACTTTTTTTGATTTGCATCTTTTTTCCCAATAAGCCAGATAAAAAATCCAAGAAGCGCCGGCAAGCTATACCACCACAAATACTTAAATAAAATATTGATCGCGTTCTTCATAACCGCGCGTAAATCAAAACCAAAAATAAAAATTTTTTTAAAAACATTAGGCGAGGACACGATGCTTCCGTCGTTTAAAATATTTTTTTCCAAAGTATAGCCGCTTCCAAAAAAATCTCCATAGAGCGCGCCATTTTGCGCTAAAAACGGCAATGACAAAAACCCTATTAAAATGAAGGTATATAAAACTTTTATAAAAGAGATATCTTTTCTATAAAAATATAATATTAAAAAGAATAACGGTAAAACCCAGACTGCTTCAACCGGCCTTATTACTAGCGCGAGCCCAAAAGCAACCGCAAAAAACAATAAATATCTTATCCGCCCTTTTTTTGTAAGCCCGTATTGCCCAAGCCATAATGACATCAATAAAAGAGAGACAAAAGGAACGTTGGAATACAAATAACGCGAGGCATAATACCATAGCGGTGGAAATGACAGAAAAATAATAAAAGAAAAAAGAGCGTTTTTTTTGCCAAATATATTTTTCATAATGCCATAAAAAGCAAGTGCTCCCAAAATTGCTAAAAGCGGGGTGAAAAATATAAGCGCCCCGGCAGAAAATATTTTTCCAAAAAATCCGTAAATAAGGGGCAACCCAAGAAAACCCTGCGGAACCAAAGAATAGCCATTGAAAGATATACTCCGCGGATGTAAGGCATTTTCTAAAAAATTATTTAAAGGCGCTGGCGCAAAAAAATCACCGTTTGCAATATAGCGGGTTATAAAAAAATTATATGCCGTTTCATCCGGAGAATTAAAAAGCGGCGGCGACACTACGTTATACCAGCAATAAATAATAAAAAAAAGGATTGCCAACCCCCCTATAAAAAATTTTTCTTTCATGTCAATAGTGATTTATAATGATAGGCCTCTATTAAAAATACTTAAAAGGGCAAAACCGATTGATAAAATCAGCGTCCATTCGGCGATAAGCATAATAGTCGCATTGCCAAGCAAAAGCGAGAGCAAAACCATTGCGATTCCCGATACCTGCAAAACCATTTTTGTTTTTCCCCAAGGACTCGCGCTCACAATCGTCCCATGGTTCTTTTTAAGCCAGGCACCAATAATTACAAGAAGCTCTAAACAGATAATAGCCATCCCTATTAAAATATTTATATATTTTAATATTAAAATGAATAGAACCCCTCCGACTAAAAATTTGTCGGCAACCGGATCAAAAAGAGTGCCCCATGCTGTAACCTCTTTGCGCATTCTGGCCATAGTTCCATCCAAAACATCGGTAAAGGCAATTATTATAAACACGGGCGCTGCAATCAACCAGTCTTCTCTAATAACAAATAAAAAAACAAACGGGGTTGCGAGCATCCGAAAAATCGTGATATGATTGGGCTTGACAGAAGGCGGGAGAATCCACAAGAATAGCCGGTCTATAACATAATCGTGAGGATATGGCTTTTCACGCGAATTGAGCAGTTTTATATCTTTTTTTATGTGTATCATATTTTACAGGAACCTCTGAAAAACATATCTCCTACTGCAATTCCCAAATTTTGGCCAAAATCGCTTCAAAGTTTTTTGGCTTAACTTACAGATAAACCGCAAAACTTATTCAGTGATTTTGTCTCAAAATTTGAAAATTTCGCTACGGCGCAATGTTTATCAGAGGCTCCTATGTATAATTATAACAAAATTTACCTAATTTTAGCAATAGTTATAATCTTTAACTTATTTTTGCCTATTTTACCGCTTTTTTTGCATATAATAATAGGAAGCTTTCTCTTTATTCTAGCAGGGATGGCTTATGGCTCAAAAATAGAGGGCTCGATCAATAACTCAAAACTGGCTATTGGAACATTGCTTATTTTTGCGCTGGTAGCATTCATTGCTTCCTTATTTTTTTATTTCGCCTCGCTTGGCAAATTGGCAATAATTATAATCTTATTTATTATTTTTCTGAAAACTAAAAATTATAAATTAGCCCTACCTAAGTTATCCTTCACAAAAAAAGACATCTTGCTAGTATTATATCTTATTCCAGCCGGAATTTTAATTTATCTTGCACTATCTTCCGTTTCTTTGGACATTATAAAAACTCCTTGGCAAATATTGCCGCGTCTTTATCTTCCTTTATTTTTTTTAGCGACACTTTTGCTCATTTTCTTATTGAACAAAAAAAATTCTGCGCCAGCTTTGGCAATTCACTTTTTTATATTTTTTTCTGTTGCCGCCTTTGTATATAAATTCGGGTATGGGTTTGATCAGTTCGTCCATGAGGCGACTCAGAAATATATTTTGGATTTTGGCACAATAACACCAAAACCGCTTCAGTATATCGGGCTTTATGGGATTAATATATTTTTAAATAAAACAATGGGGATAGGGATAGAATTTTTAGATAAATTTTTATTGCCAATATCGTCTGGCATATTGGCTATCGCTGTTTTTGAGCTGGCAAAAAAATCACTGAATATAAAAAGTCCAATTGCCATTCTATCGCTCCTGCTTTTTCCATTATCCTATTTTATCGTTACGACCCCTCAAGGTTTTGCCAATCTTCTTCTTATATTTTTTATTTTTCTTTCACTTAACAGATATAAAAAGTGGTTTATCCCGCTGGCAATATTCCTGATACATCCCATAACCGGCATTGCCGCCTTTATTTATACCGCGCTTTTAAGATGGAAACGAAAAAAAATGATAATGTTCGTCGGCGCTCTGGCAATACCTCTTGCCTTTATGCTTCTTTCAATAAAATCCAGCGGAACACTCAATCTTCATCTTGAGTTTAAAGAATCGTTCTCCCACTATTGGAGCCTGCTGACTTTTGGCGGATTTAAACAAAACTTTAACTTTTGGCTCGATATCTTCTATCTGGCACAATATCTGCTTCTGCCCGCTATAATTATCCTGGCGCTTTGGGCGGCAAGAAAGTACAAAAAACAGATTAGTCAATTCCCGCTACATATTTTTCTTATTTCAACCGCCAGTTTCTTTATAACCAGAATTTTTATTGATTTTTCTTACCTTATAGATTATGAACAAAAAAATTATCCCGAAAGAATCTTTTATATTTCAATTTTATTTCTAGCGCCATATTTTATTTTGGCTGTACAAAAAATGTATTCGTATATTTCTTCTCCCCCCCCTTTCAAAGGGGGGGCTAGGGGGGGTTCTGTCCTAAAACTTTTTTTTGCCTGTCTTTTCGCGCTTTTAATTACTACAAATTTTTATCTGACATATCCCCGGTATGACGACTATCAAAACGATAAAGGAAAAAATATAACGAGTTGGATGATTAATTCGGTAAATAAAATTAAAAAAGACGCGAGCGATAATGATTACGTGGTCCTTTCCGACCAAACCATAAGCGCTACTGCGCTGAAGATAGATGGCTTTAAAAAATATTATAATACTCCTCTAGGCGAAGTATTCTACTACCCGATACCGACCGGCGGGCCCTTATATAATGAGTTTTTAAATCTTATATATAATAATGCCGGATACCGTGCTGTGCAAAACGCGCGCACATTGACCGGCGCAGAACGCGCCTATGTCGCCCTCCCAAGCTACTGGGAAAATTATGAAAAAATAAAAGAGGGGCTAAAAGTAAATATGGAAGTTTTGTACGAAGATAAGAATATTGTGATACTAAAATAAATTATACTAACTAGCTAATAATATTGTTATATTATTTCCAAATCATCACACCTCATAAAAAAACCCCGCAAATACGGGATTTTTTTATATATATTTTTTTATCTTTTCTGCCAAATCTTCTGCGTCGCCAGGATTAAACGTATCTCCATTTTCGCCATCACGGATCGGCTCATAGGCGCCGCCAATGCGGGAGACAATTACCGGCGCGCCGCAAGAGAGGGCTTCGTAAACTACGTTTGGAGCATTTTCATATACGATAGAGGGCACAATGACTGCTTTCGCCTGCGCATAAAATTTTTGTAGTTCTCCCCGCGGCAGTGTCCCGTGGATTTTTATATTCAGGTTCTTTTCTGCGTATTTTTTTACTTCCGGCATTAAAGAACCGTCGCCTATGATGTGCAACACTATTTTGTCATTTCGACCTTGTGGAGAAATCTCATCTGCTAATTTTTTTGAAGTTATGAGATCCCTCGACTTGCCCGCCGAATCGGCGGGCTTCGCTCGGGATGACAGCCCGGCTGTCAATTTTTCGAAAACATTCAAGAGCAACAGAATTCCTTTGTGGCGTTCAAGCTTACCGACGAATAAAAAATTGTTAATTGTTAATTGTTGATTGTTGATTGATTTATTATCGCAAACAAAACCAACATCATTCGGTTTATATATTTTTTCCTGATTTATAAAAAATCCATTTTTACGATAAAAATTTAAAAGCCAAGCTGATGGAAAGAATGCTTTTTCCGGATAGCCCATAAGTCGACGAGTAAAAAACCTATAAGCGCGCGTTAATATTCCAGTATGCTCCCAAGAATTTTCTTTTCCCCATTCTATTAGCCCGCTCGGCGTATAAAGTGAAACGTCGTGAACCACAAAATGAATTTTGAATTTTGAATTTTGAATTTTGAATGGAGTCAAAAATGATAAACCCTTAAGGTTATGACAGATTACCAAATCCGGCTTCTCACGCTTTAAAATTTTTACAATATCATTTGCAAGACAAAAATTAAAAGTATCTATGATATGCCAGAGAAAACGAAACCAAACCGGCTTTTTGCCAATATTATAGTAATTAAAGATATTGCGGGACTTGAGATAATAGATTTTATTAATCCCCCCTAACCCTTTTGTGGGCGCTAATGTAATTATAAAAACGTCATTACCTTCGCGCGACAATTTTTCCGCTTGCGCCTTTGCGGCCTGCTCTGCTCCGCCATAAGAATTTGGCGGAAATAAATTTGATAAGATGGCTATTTTCATACTTGTTGTATTGTGGAAGTTCCTAAAACTTTATCTGCAATTTTTTGACACTGAGTTGTTTTGTCGGAAACAAAAATTTCTAGCTTCCCTGTTTTTGATAACTTCAAATCATTATCTTTCAAAAAATTTTTAATTTCTTGCGCAATGCTTTCGGCAGAATCAATAAGCTTTACACGCCGACCGGTCTTCATTTGGATGATATCCTTTATAATCGGATAATGCGTGCATCCCAAAATTAAAACATCTATGTTAAAATTTCTAAATTGCGATAGATATCTCTTTGCAATCATTTTCAATTCTCTCTGCCGGATCCAGCCCTCTTCTATGAAAGGAACAAAAAGCGGGCAAGCCTGTGAAGTAATTTGAAATTTTCCTTTTTCCGTTATTTTTTCCTCATAAATTCCCGAACCGATTGTCGCCCGAGTACCGATTATTCCGATCCGTTTGTTTTTTGATAATTCTACGGCTTTTCCAACTGCAGGAGTTATAACTTCAAAAATCGGCATTTCGGGATATTTCTTCCGCAAAGCTTCAATCCCCAACGCGGAAACCGTATTACAGGCAACCACCAAAACGCGCGCGCCGCGCTTAATAAGAAAATCCGCATCTTCTAATGCGTATTTTATAATTGTCTCTTTGCTCTTATTTCCATATGGCGTACGGGCCGTGTCGCCAAAATAAATCAAATCATATTCTGGCAAAGTTTTACGGAGTTCTCGGACAACGGTTAATCCGCCCACGCCGGAATCAAAAATTCCAATCATAAATTTAATTTTCATTTTACGCCATCTTCCGCAACGCTTTAACCCTCTCTTCAATCGGCGGATGAGTTGAAAATAGTTTTGAAATATTTTTCTTACCAAAGGGATTGGCGATAAATAAATGCGCCGTGCCGGAATTCGCATTTTTCATTGGCGCGGTATATGTGCTGATTTTTAAAAGCGCGCTAGCAAGTCCTTCGGGATAACGGGTAAGTAACACGCCTGACGCATCGGCTAAAAATTCGCGCTTGCGGGAAATTGCTAATTTTATGAGTTCTGCGATAATTGGCGAAAGTATTATGGCAACAATACCGATAATCGCTAAAATACCCCCTGCGCGATTATCACGGTCCCTGCCGCCAAAAAAACTAATACGATAAAACCAATTTACCAAAATAGAAATAATACCAACTAAAACCACAATAATTGTCATCAACCTGATGTCATAATTTTTTATATGACAAAGTTCGTGCGCAATTACACCTTCGAGCTCTTCATTTTCCAGCCGTTCAATAATCCCCGTCGTAAGCGCGATAGAAGCATGTTCAGGATCTCTGCCGCAGGCAAAGGCATTGGGTGCGCTATCATTTATTATATAAATTTTTAGCATCTGTAATCCTGAGGCAATACAAAGATTTTCTACTATCCGATAAACATATGGGTTGTCCGATTTTTTAATCGGGCCTTTTGCGCCCGATGAGGCGAGTGCTACTCTGTCGCCGGCATAATACCCTCCCAAAGACATCAAACCTGCAAAAACAGCCGCAAAAACCAACATTTCATATCCATATCCCAGCCCTTCTGCCATGAGCCAGCCCAATACCAAGATAATGGCAATAAATACCATTATCAAAATTGCTGATTTTCTTTTATTCGCGTCAATCTGACTATACATATTTCTATTCAAATTTAACCTGAGGCGCTTCTTTTTCTTTTTCATCACTTACCTCAAAAAAATCTCTTTTTTTGAAGCCTAGTGTTCCGGCAAGAACATT
>JAHINX010000014.1 GCA_018895765.1 Patescibacteria group bacterium | reverse complement strand
GGTGCGGAAAAAATGCTAAAAGAAGTTGTAGAGTTTGAGCCAAAGGCGGCAGAGTCATATTGGTATTTAGCGCTAGTGTATGAAAAAACAGGTGATGAGCAGAAAATATGGGAAAATATAAAAAAAGCTATAGATAGAAATTATAGCTGGAAATCATTAAATGAATTATTGTATTCTATTAACTTGGCAGAAAAGTATAAGGAAGATGAATATGTTATAAAGTTATGCCCTTCCGCAATAGAACAGAGTCCCTCGGCTGATTTATATTTACGGCTTGGAATGGCATACCAGCGAATAGGAGAAAAAGAAAAGGCGGCCGAAGCGTTTATGCAGGCGCAAAAATTAAATCCGGATTTATTTAAATAGAAAATTTGAGTTATCAACAACAAAAACAAGTTGTTTTATACTATTTATCCACAGAATTTTGGATTAAATGCAAAAAAAAAGAAATATGAAGCTAAAATTAGCTTCATATTTTAACTATTCAAGCTGTTTTTTTGATATAATATAAGTGTACTTAAAATTAATAAAGCTAAGATAAGTTAAATCTTTTTACCAAAGAAGTAAAATTATTTGATTTATTAAAAAAATATGCAGAATTTTTTACATAAGCATAAGAAGCTATTATCAGTTTCTCTTTCTGTTGTAGCTTCTGTTTTTTTGGTTGCCATAGTGGTTAGTGCGGCAACAGTTATAGGCGCCAACATTGTTACAGGCGGTTCTGTAACCGTTGGTTCAAATGTGCTGTCAGACACGCATAATGCTGACACATTAGGTACTTCGGCCGTTGCCTGGGCAAACGTTTATACATCGGGCACGATTTATGCCGGTTCTGTTTCATCAACCGGTATGAGCGGTTGGAAAAATAATGCTTCTGATTTGGGCTCTCCCAAGGTTGCTTGGAAGGACGTTTATGTATCAGGCACTATCTATGCAGGCGCAATTACGTCTCATGCCAATTTGACTCTCGGAGGCGGGGCAACCGTTACGTCAACGTTCAATTCGGGTGTATCAATCGCGGAAGCCGCTTCAACATCTACATTACAGCTTGGCGATGCCGGTGTAGCTGGAGAGGGCGGTTGTATTGTTATGAGTGCCGGAGATGGGGCAAGCGTATTATATATTTTTCCGGTGCTCAACGGAACCACAATTCATCTTGCAACATCAACGAACGCTTCTGACTGCTATTAATAAAAATAATTAAACCTTAGTTAATTTAAAAAATTATGCAAATTAAGCGACTAATAACAATTTTCGTTATTGCGCTGGTAGCACTCTTGCCTAATCTTGGTGTAAATGCGGCTAATTATAATGATTTTCAGACAGATGATGATTTAATCGTGGGATCAGATGTCAATTTGATTATAAAAAGCGGTTCAACTGCAGAATCGGTAACGTTTGATACCGGAGATTTGAGTATAACGGTTGGGGATGGCAGTTATATTAGGATAGAATCGCCCGATAGGCGCACATTAACGCCTTCTGATGATTTCAGTTCAGCAATTTTTCATTGTCCGGCTAGCGGCAATTCTTATCTAATAATTACCGGTAGCGCTTCTGAAACGGGTACGGTCAGTCCATCAACAACGGTTTGTGGCCGATTAGCTGGAGATACTGGTGGAGGCGGCGGAGGCGGCGGAGCACCGGCTCCAAGCGTAATAACACCGACAAATGCGTCAATTTCCATAGCGGCTGGCGCAAGCGAGAATTTAGGCCAAGAAGCGCAATTAACTTTAAATGCAACCAATGCAACTCAGATGCTTGTTTCCAATAATGCGGATTTTTCCGGAGCATCTTGGGAATCATATTCTGCCAGCAAAACATGGACACTTTCTTCCGGTTTGGGAAAAAAGACGGTCTATGTAAAATATCGGAGCTCTACCGGGCATGATTCGTCTGTTGTGAGCGATGAAATTATGCTTTTGCCGGCAAAGGCAGTGGAAAATATTACCGCAACAGCAGGCGTAAAAATTGGCTTGTCTGACAATTTAGTGAGCGTAGATGTTCCCGCAAATGCGGTAACTATGAATAGCGAGCTTGCTATTACTCCAACTGCCAGCTATGTAGCTCCATCTGCCGGAAAAAAAGTTGTAAGCTCAAGGGTATATAATATGGAAATGAAGGCAGGGGAAACCACGCTGACAAGTTTTGATAAGGATTTAACCCTTACATTCAAATATACGGATGCGGACTTAAGCGGTTTGCTGGCATCAACTTTGGCTGTGTACTACTGGGATGAAACAAGCTATGCGTGGGTAAAAGTTGGCGGAACCGTTGATACGGCAAATAAAACCGTAACTGCAAAAGTAAATCATTTTACGACATTTGCGCTTTTGGCTGATACTGATACAAGTGCTCCGGCAGTAGGAGGTGATTTGGTAAAATTAAAATGCACCGCGAGCAATCAAGACATCTGCAGCGCGGTATATTATCTTGGCGCTAATGGCAAAAGATATGTCTTCCCCAATTCTAAAGTATATTTTACTTGGTACGAGGATTTTTCCGGAGTTAAAACAGTCAGCGCGTCGGAATTGGCATCTTATATAATAGGAGGAAATGTAAATTATAAGCCGGGCGTAAAAATGGTGAAAATTGATACAGATCCGAAGGTATACGCTGTAGGCAAAAATGGCGCTTTGCGCTGGGTAAAGACAGAAGCGGCGGCAGTCGCATTATATGGCAGCGATTGGAACAAAAAGATTGATGATATACCGGATGCTTTTTTCTTTAACTATACGATTGGAGCGGAAGTGGCAGGCACGAGCGACTTTGATGTGAGCGCGCAAAAATCCGCAGCTATGACGATAAATGTGGATAAGGGACTTTAGGAACACTTGACGCCTAACAACTGACATTTAACAAAGACCCCCGTTTCGGGGGTCTTTGGGTTATAGGTATTTTTTTATTGCTTCGGCAAGTTTTTCCGTATCATCTGGAGGGACTATAGTTTTGTTTGGATAGTTTTCTAACATTTCTGGGACAGCTCCGACTTCTGTTGCGACAATGGGTAGTTTTGCGTGCATTGCCTCTAATATCGCATAAGGCATTCCTTCTTTTATTGACGGTAAAACAAAAATATCAAAAGCTTTTAAATACTGCGCCGCATCTTTTTTCTCTCCAAGCAATAATACTCTATCTTGCAATTCGTAATTAGTAATTAGTAATTCGTAATTATCTCGGAGCGGTCCTTCGCCGATAACTGCAAAAATTATATCCGGATTATTTATTTTTGATGCTACTTCAATCAAATTGTGTAAAGCTTTGGCCGGATAAAAATTAGCTATCGTTCCGATAATTTTTTTGTCTTCCGGCAAACACAGCTCTTTCCTGGCGACATCTCTATTTAAAAATGATTGAGTAATTAAAACGGGGTGGTGATGGATTTGTAATTTTTTTTCTGGACAGATTTTATAATCAAGTGCAATTTGTTTTTCCCGTTCGCCTAAAACAAGAATTTTATCACGCCATCGACTTGCTATTTTTTCCAAGAAAATATAAAATCGTTTTTTTATAATATTCATTGGCTCCAAGAATACCCAGCCGTGAACCATATAAAAAATTTCGGGTTTGTGGATTGAAAATAATTTGGCGGCTGAACCAAGGATACCCGCCTTTGAACTATTAAGATGAACAATGTCTGGCTTCTCACTGTTATAGTAATTAATGATTTCTATTAGAGCCAGAAGGTCTTTTAATGGATGTATTGGGCGCACGAGATTTTTTAATTGTCTCGATTTTATATCGCTAAGGTTGGCGAGCTTATCAAGCAGATTAATTTTTGATTTAAAATTATCGGATTGGCCGACAAGAACCGATATCTCGTCCCCGGTGTTAATTGGCCAACCCGCCGAATAATAAACATGCGCCTGTGCTCCGCCCCAGTCGGGAATTGTGATGATATATAAGATTTTTTTCATAATTTTTTGAATTTTAATCCGAAGTGCAATCATTTTTTTATATCCCCCCTCTAACTCCCCCCTTGACTACAAGAGGGGAGAAAGAGACGTTCTCCCCTTCCTCCCTCTGTAATCAGGGGGAGGCTAGGTGGGGG
>JAHINX010000013.1 GCA_018895765.1 Patescibacteria group bacterium | reverse complement strand
TCGTTCCATAAGCTTAACTCAACATTTTTTAAGCTCAAACCCTCAAGCTTTTTTACTATTTTTTCTTTAACAATAATAGGAGTGAGCGCCGGCCTTGGTTCTATAACCGTATGCCCGATTTTTTCAAGCCATTTATACGCGTCGCCGGTAGAACCGGTTGCCGGATAAGATTTTCCTCCGGTTGCGATTATAAAATTGTCAGCAATAATTTCCTCGCCATCTTCTAAAATTATTTTTTCTATTTTTTTATTATCAAAATCAGTGATAATTTTTTTAACCGGAGAATTAAATTTTATTTCCACGCCGGATTTTTTTAAATATTTTTTTAAACAGTCGGCAATATCCTTGGCTTTGTCTGAAACAGGAAAAACTCTTTTACCTCTTTCTGTTTTTGTTTTTATTCCGCGGCTTTCAAAAAAATCTATTGCGTCTTTATTGGAAAAATTATTTAAAGCCGGATATAAAAATTTTCCATTTTGGCCGTAAGCGTTTATTGTTTTTTTTAAATCGTCTTCCGCGGTTGTGATATTGCATCTTCCTTTACCGGTCATTAAAAGTTTTACTCCCAAATATTCATTTTTTTCAATTAAAATAACGCGGGAGCCGAGTTCACCCGCGCGTCCTGCCGCCATCATTCCGGCCGGCCCGCCACCGATTACCGCTAAGTTGTATTTGCTGTTATTCATAATTGACTTTTTAGTAAAAATCAGGTAATATTTACTTATATGTTACTATAAATATAGGCAGAGGGCAAATTAAAACTCCTCTCTCCGAGCTGGTTTAGCTTTTTATTGGTACTGGTTAAAAAATGATATTTTATATTGCAATAATATTATTTTTTAACCGAGCCGGAGGCCTAACCTCCCCTTAAAAAGGGGAGGAACAGGGTTTTATGAATAATATCAGAAATTTTTGCATAGTGGCACACATAGATCATGGAAAATCCACTTTGTCGGATCGGCTTTTAGAATTTACCGGAACCGTGAGTAAAAGAGAAATGAAAGAACAGATATTGGATCAGATGGACTTGGAGCGAGAAAGAGGAATTACGATAAAATTACAGCCAGTCCGCATGGATTATTCATTCAAAATTCAAAATTCGAAATTCGAAATTCCAGATTCAAAATTTATTTTGAATCTGATAGATACTCCCGGCCATGTTGATTTTACATACGAGGTTTCTCGTTCACTGGCGGCTTGCGAGGGTGCGGTTTTACTTGTTGATGCAACGCAGGGCGTGCAGGCGCAGACAATTGCCAATCTGTATTTAGCGCTTGAACAAGGCCTTACAATTATTCCGGTAATAAACAAAATTGATTTGGCGGGCGCTGAAATAGAAAAAACAAAAGAAGAAATTATCCGCATTACGGGCTGTAAAAAAGAAGAAATAGTTGAGGTTTCCGGGAAAACCGGACAAGGAGTAGAGGATCTTTTACAGGTTGTTATAGACCGCGTACCTGCGCCAAAGATAGAAGATAAAAAACCGCTTCGCGCTTTGATATTTGATTCAAATTATGATGAATATCGTGGAGTGGTTGCCTATATTCGCGTTGTTGACGGCAGAATAGCTCCGGGAATGGACGTTAAAATGCTTGGCACTGGCAGGGTTTCGGAAGTTTTGGAAACAGGTTATTTCAAACCAAAAATGCAAAAAAGCAATAATCTGGAAACAGGAGAAATCGGATACGTGGTAACAGGCGTAAAAAATATAAGCAAGCTCCGAGTAGGAGATACGATAGCTGAAAACAAGACAGATGCAATAGCTTTGCCCGGCTATAAAAATGTACGGCCAATGGTTTATGCCGGTATTTTTCCGAAAGATGGAAGCAATTACGCAGAACTCCGCGAAGCAATGGATAAATTAAAATTAAGTGATGCCTCGCTAGATTTTGAGCCGGAACGGAGTGAGGCGCTTGGCGTTGGCTTCCGCGCCGGTTTTTTAGGACTTTTGCATTTGGAAATTATCACGGAAAGAATTAAGCGTGAATTTGATATAGACCTGATGGTAACCGCGCCTTCTGTTGCATATGAAGTTCACAAAACAAATGGCGAAAAAATAATAATAAAAAGTCCGCAAGAACTTCCCGACCCCTCACAACGAGCAGAAGTATTGGAGCCATGGGTCACGGCCGATATTGTTGCGCCAAAAGAATTTATGGGAAATATTATGCAACTTGTTGCCGCGCGACGCGGAGAATATAAAAATACGGAATATATCGGCGATGAAAAATTGGGCGGACGGGTAATTTTGCATTATGAAATGCCTCTTGCGTCAGTTGTTACGGATTTTTATGATAAATTGAAAAGCACCAGCTCGGGCTACGCCTCATTAAACTATGAACTTGCCGGGCAGAGAAAAGCGGAAATTGATCGCTTGGATATTTTGGTTGCCGAGTCCCCGGTTGAAGCGCTTTCTACGATTGTTTATCACGATACAGCTTATTCTGATGCGCGTCGGGTTGTGGATAAACTAAAAGATGTTTTGCCACGCCAAATGTTTGAAGTAAAAATACAAGCAATTCTAAATTATCGTACCGAAATGAAAGGCGGAGGAAAAATCGTTGCTTCAAACCGGATTCCTCCGATGAAAAAAGACGTAACGGCCAAACTTTATGGCGGAGATGTGACTCGCAAACGCAAGCTTTTGGAAAAACAGAAAAAAGGAAAGCGGAAAATGAAAGAAATGGGAGTGGGAAGAGTGGATATTCCGCCGGAAGCATTTACGGCAATTTTGAAGAAGGATTGAGGATTTCACGAATGCGCTTGCTTGCGCTCGCGCCACTAATTGCGCTAATCACGAATAACATTGCGGTTATTTGTGATTCGTGTCATTCGTGGGCGTATTCGCCATTAGTGAAATTCTCAATTTTATTTTTGCGCATTTTGTTATTTTATGCTAAATTTTTGTCAGTACATTCTATTTACAAGGAGGCGAAGATGATAGACAGGAAAAAGTTATCGGAACACCTTGATTGGGCAAAATATGAAAATAAAAGAAGTTGGGTAGAGGACGGACATGAAGTTATGTTGATTGATGTCCGCAATAAAGATAACCCCCAAATCGGCGCGCCGGAACTTTATTGCGAATGTGATTTTGATTATGAAATTGTGGAAAAAGACGGCGTAAAATATAAGATGGAAAAAAGCGATCCGCGCAAATGTCCGGTAAAAAAAGCTGTCTGCCAAAAGGTAGTCAGGGAATGGCAAAATAACTATGGCGATTATTGGAAAGATATCGGCAAAAAAGAAGCTGTTATGGATATTTTTCGCAAAGTGGAAGCAAAAGATTATCTTGGGCAATTCAATGGCGGGCTAATATATCTTCAGGAAGTTGCCGAGCTTTTAGGTGTAGAGCCGTTTTATAATCTTTTGAAAGAAGTCGGAGAACTTTACGCCGAAGAACGGCTTGATTTGAATGGAAATATTCTGACTGATTTTGAGCAGAGGTTTCGTTTTCCTTCGGAAATACGCCATGTTTTGCGTTTTATTTATAGCGATTATAGCGATACAAGCGATTTCTTTTTAGCGGAGATTGAATTGGCTCTTACGCATTTTCATTATGAAGCAAACGGTGGCGGGGAGATACACCCTTTTCCAAGCGGGAAAGATGTTTTTCCGAATGATTGGCCCAATATTCAGTCCACTACTTTGGCATATTTTGGCAAGCTCTGGCTTGATTACGCAAAAGCGCGCGGAGAAAAGACGGTTTTAGATACTTTGGAAAGCGCGCAAGCTGAATTGAATAGAACGCTTATTGAATTTCGCAAAGCTCAAGAATATGTCATCGAGCTTGAAGAAGATTCACAAAAATACAGCGAGCAAATTCGCAAGCTGACAGCAGAGAATGAAAAACTTGTTCAAGAGAATATAGAGCTAAAAAGACAACTTGAAGAAAAAGAACATAAGTGTGAAGGAAAATGCGCGAAAGAGTTTGCAGACCTTTTATATGTTGCTGTAATCAAAATAATGGAAAAATATGGAGTAAGGGTGTTTATTGGCGCAGGTAGGAGTTGTTCGGGAAAATTTCGTTTGACGCATTTTGGTGTGGACATGGAATCTCGCGCTCTAAAAAATATTTTGTTTCAGCTATTTAACGCAGAAACAGAATTGGACTTTAATTCTCAAATGGACCGTGTCGATTTAATGGATGCTTTGCAAAAAGCCGAAGAAGGCGGTAAGAGAATGGGTTTTTTCTTGGATTTGGAAGATATCAAAAAATTGAATGGCGGAGAAAACAGTCATTGCGGAAAATGTAAGAAAGGAAGCGGTAATGAGCAATCTTGATTTGGCAAATATGCGGTTAGAGCTGGAAAGACAACGGATAACCGGTTTGCGCCTATTCTTGTGTGATATTTGGGAGAAAATTTGGCCCCTTAGGATAAAGGATGTAAGCGAAGAAGACCTTAAGCTTTCATGTGAATTTCAGGTAGAAAAAATTGATTTGGCTATTAGTTGGTTATCTAACACAGAAGGGATGATACGTAGTGTGAAAAAATCTTTGGAGGAGATAAAACAAATATTTCTAAAGTATAGCGAAACGTCAAACGATCAATAATTTGGTCGTTTTTTAATATCTTGATAGAATACATATATAATGAATACAAAATATGAATAGAGGAAAAAAGAAAAAAATAGAAAAATTAGTTTGGCTCGTAATTGCGATTGTTGTAATTACGTCTATGCTTCTTTGGACAATAGCCCCGGGATTTTAATTATGAAATTAAACTGGACAGTTTTGGAAAAATATGAGGAGGGGTTTGGAAAGGACTGGCGTGCCGTTCGTAGCCCCTTGGGCGAAGAACGGGGATATAGTCCCTTAATTTTGCAATTGCTTTGGAACGCAAACATAAAAGGTCCGGAACATGCCGAGGCCTTTTTAAATCCAAAATATGAAAATTTGGGTGATCCTTTTTTGTTTCCAGATATGCAAAAAGCGATAGATAGAATTTTTTTATCTCAAAAAAATAATGAAAAAATTTTTATTTATGGGGATTATGATGCAGACGGTGTCCCGGGTGCGATTATCTTGGATACTGTTTTTAAGGCCTATGGTATAAATCCGCAAATTTATATTCCACATCGAGAAACCGAAGGGTACGGATTAAACAAAGGAGCAATTGATTATATTGGAGAACAAGGCGGAAAACTTATTATCACCTGTGATTGTGGGATAAGTAATGCCGAAGAAACGGCCTATGCAAAAGAAAAAGGAATTGATGTGATCATTACAGATCACCATACTCTACCAAAGGCCTTACCAGAGGCCTACGCCATTATTCATCCAGAAGTTGGAGATTATCCCTTCAAGCTTTTATCGGGCGGAGGCGTGGCATTTAAGCTGATTCAGGGAATTTTGAAAAGCGAACATAAAATAGAATCTGATGAAAAAAAGGAAGCTATAGAAAAATGGCTTTTGGATTTGGTAGCGATTTCCACAGTCGGAGATGTAATGCCCCTTATAGACGAAAATCGCATTTTGGTTTATTACGGATTAAAAGTTCTAAATCAAACAAAACGGCTTGGTTTGCGTAAATTAATTGAAGCAACTGGTAATAATTTTGGTTCTTTGGATGCATATTCTATTGGTTTTCGTATTGCTCCACGTATAAATGCTGCTGGACGATTGGATCATGCAAATGCCGCAGTAAATCTTTTACTTTCTGAAGACGAAGAAGAGGCGATGCAAATGGCGGAAAGCTTAAATAAGACAAATAGTGAACGCCAGCGTTTAACCGATATAATTGTAAATGAAGCAAAGTTTCAGATTGTAGAAGATGGACAAGAGAAAAATTACTGTCTCGTTGCTTTTAAAGAAGGTTGGCGCTTGGGTCTTTTGGGTCTTGCGGCAGGAAAAATATCACAAGAGTTTAATCGCCCAGTAATCCTTTTAACAGAAATTAATGGAGAGATAAAGGGTTCGGTTCGCGGAATAGATAGTTTTAATGTAATAAAAGCCCTTCAAAAAATAGGAGAGTTATTAGGAAAATTTGGTGGACATCCGGCTGCAGCTGGGTTGACTTTAAAAAATAAAGATTTATTGCCAGAGTTTAAAGAAAAAATGGAAGAACTGGCAAAAGCTGATTTACAAGATAAAGAGCTTTTAAGTTTTATAGATGTAAATGAGGTAGAGATTGATGATTTAAATTTGGACTTAGCAAAAGAGATAACAAAGTTTGCGCCTTTTGGTAATCAAAATCCTCGTCCAATTTTTTGTTCGCAAGGAGTAGAAATTTGTGGAGCCGATACCATTGGAAACGGAGAAAAACATTTGCGCCTCACGGTAAAAGGCTGTGGCATTCAAAAATACAAAATGATTGGTTTTTGTTTTGGGCAGTTTTGTGAGGCCCTACCAAAAATCGGTGAAAAATATGATATAGTATATGAAATAGGGGTAAATGAATGGAATGGGAGAGAGGAATTGCAGTTAAAAATAATAGATATGGAGAGGGTTGAATAGTAGGAAGGTATTTTTTGCTCCTGTTGCGGCTTCTAAAAATTATTACTCGCAAAACATCCGAATTTTATAAAACTCGCCCTCGCTCGCTCGGGCTCAAACACTTATAAAATTCGGTTGCTTGCAATAATTTATTTACGAAGCCGCGGTCACAAGTCGCAAAAAATATTTTCCTACTATTTTCAACTGCAAAAAAGAAGGGTGATAAAATATGAAATTAACAATTTTTACAGACGGAGGGGCGAGAGGAAATCCAGGACCAGCCGGGACGGGTATTGTGATAAAAGAAAATGGAAAAATTGTAAAAGAGTATGGAGAATATATTGGCGTGGCAACAAATAATCAGGCGGAATACCGCGCTTTAATTTCTGCTTTGGAAACTGCCCGAGATATGAAAGCGGAAGAAGTTAGTATTTTTATGGATAGCGAACTTATTGTTAAACAAATAAAAGGGGAATATAAAGTAAAGCATCCGGGGCTAGCGCCATTATTTTTGAAGCTTCATAATCTGCGCAGTGGATTTAAAAAATTTTCTATAGCTCACATAAGGAGAGAAAAAAACACAGAAGCCGACGCGCTGGTAAACAAAGCAATAGACGAGGCATTAAAAAATTAAAAAAAGCGCGTGCGCGCTTTTAGAGGTTATCCATAGTTTTGTAGAACATCGATTCGGTCATCCGGACTTGATGCTGGGAGGCTGTATATAGTATGGCATTATGGGAGGCAAAAGTTTTTCGAGAAACCAGCTGTTCGTGTAGCATCTTAAGTTCAAGAGGTACCCGTTGTCCCTTTTCCAGTTTAACGAGCCAAACCAATCTTTTTTTCAGTGTTGCGTCTATTTTGGCTATAGACAGAAATCCCGCCAAACATCCTGCGGAAGATATAGCAGAGATAAGGGTCCAGGCAAAATTTACTTTTAAAAAGCAAATAGCGACAATGCCCATTGCAATACCGACTGCGGCCACAAGCCACTTTGTGTTATGCCAATAATCCCGTTCTTCTTCCATTTTTTGTTTTTCGGATTTAAAAGTCTGTTCTATAGCCGGTTCGCCCATTTTTTTCTCCTTAGAAAGAGCTTGCTATAATTTAAGCATAATTATTTGATTTATGCAACCCTCCTTTGTCATTGCGAGGAGCGCGTACTCGCGCGACGTGGTAATCCCACGAAATATGAGATTGCCACGGGTTTAGTACAGCCCTCGCAATGACAGTATGTAAATATGCAAGATATGCAAGGGAAGAATAATTTTTTTCTATATATATTTTTAATAATAATTGTATCCGCTCTTGGTTTAAAAGCGGTTAATTTATTTACTAAAAAAGGTGAAGTAGAAATAAAAAGTAAAGTTTTTAAGGTAGAAGTATTAAAAAATGAGTGGGAGCTTGAAAAAGGCCTTTCCGGCAGAAAATCGCTGGCAAAGGAAAGCGGGCTTCTTTTTTCGTTTCCTAGTCCTAATAATTATGGATTCTGGATGAAAGGGATGAAGTTTCCGATTGATATTATTTGGATAGATGACGGAAAAATTATTGATATAAAGAAAAATGCGCCCGTCCCTTTAACGCAAAATTACGAGACCTACACCCCGGTCGCTCCGGCGCGCTATGTTTTGGAGGTAAACGCGGGACTTTCCGAAAAATATGGTTTTATGGCAGGAGATGAGGTATTGCTTGACATATAAACTTATTTGTGTTAATATACATAATACATAATACATAATACATAATACATATGCTGGCTATTATAAAAACTGGGGGTAAACAATATTTAGTAAAAGAAGGCGACAAAATCAAAGTAGAAAAATTAGAAGGAGAAGTAGACGATAAAATTATTTTGACAGATGTGCTGATGGTTGATGAAAAAATGGGATCGCCTCTTGTAGAAGGCGCTAAAGTGGAAGTAAAAATTTTGA
This sequence comes from Patescibacteria group bacterium, assembly GCA_018895765.1. GTDB lineage: Bacteria > Patescibacteriota > Patescibacteriia. The sequence continues at coordinate 29,977 of JAHINX010000013.1, read as the reverse complement.
AACAGGGAAAAAGAAAGAAAATCCGCGTAGTAAAATATAAGCCAAAAACAAGATATAAGAAAGAAACCGGACATAAACAGTTGTTTACTGAAATAGAAATAGAAAAAATCAGCGCTTAATCCGCTGATTTTTTTGATTACTATTATCTAACCCCCTCTGCCTCCCCCTTGCACCAAGGGGGAGAACTTGCTACGCAGTTCGTATCTTTTTGATATAAAATGAAGCTTTGCAGCAACTTCCTCCCCTTAGGGTAAGGGGAGGTTAGGAGGGGTTAGTATAATATTTTTTTAATTTTTTTTCTACGGTTAATCTTATTTTTTCACCGACCCCATCACTATTTTGAAGTATATCATTATTCCAAAACCTTAGAACTTGAATATTTAAATTATTAAGATATTCTGTGCGCTTATTATCATATTCAATGTTTTCGGCATGCTGACCGCCGTCAGCCTCAATAGCTAAACGACATTTTGGACAATAGAAATCTAAAATATAATTACCAACGCTATATTGTTTGATAAATTTTACTTCGCATATTTGTTTTTTGCGCAAAATTTGCCATAGTTTTCTTTCGGCATCTGTTATTTGTTTTCGTAATTTTTGTCGCAAATTTTTTATTGTTGAATTGTTGTAAATATATGGCATATTATTATCTAACCCCCTCTGCCTCCCCCTTGCACCAAGGGGGAGAACTTACAAAGAAAGATTTTTATAATTCCTGCCTTCCCTCCAACGCTGATGACAGGGTTATTGGGTCGGCATATTCAAGTTCACTTCCCATTGGAAGACCGCGGGCAAGCCGGCTTATTTTTACGTGTCCCTCGAAGCCTTGGCGAAGAGGGATATTCAATGGTTTTAGTATTCTGGTTAAATATAGAATTGTATTTTCACCGGGGATATCAGAGTTCATCGCCAGGATAACCTCGCGGACGTTATCATTTTTTATTCTTGCGATTAATGTATTTATCCGCAAATGCTCTGGACCGGTTTTGCGCAAAGGGTCAATTTTTCCACCCAAAATATGATAGAGGCCCAAAAAATCGCCGGTGGCCTCTATCGCCATTAACTCCGGAAGACTGGATATGACACAGACAGTGCCTTTATCGCGCGCCGGGTCGGCGCAATATTTGCAAAAAGAGCCTGTATCTTCTGCGCGCGAAGAAGAAGCGGTGATGTTGTGGCATTTTTGGCACAGCGAAAGATTTTTTATATTTTCAATTTGCCCCGCTAGCGCGTCAATATAATTTTCATCTTTTCCGAGTAAAAATAAAACAAACCGCAAGGCGGTTTTCTCTCCAATGCCGGGGAATCGGGAGAATTGTTCAACTAAATTGGTTATTTCTTTCGGGAGACTGTGATACATAATAAAAATAAAAAGTAGTATGTAGTAAGTAGTATGTAGTATGGAAAGGTATCGCTTCGCGATATATTTTATATTAAAATACCTTGCTACTTACTACATGCTACCTGCTACCCATTAGAACGGGGGTGCATCTTCTTCTATGGGCGCTTGTGTTGGTGTTTGTGTCGGTGCTTCTATTTGCGCTTTTTCTTTTGCTGGTAGGGGAGCGGGCGCTTCGCGTTTTTGTTCCAAACTTCTAAAACAAACTCTTTGTTCGTCAAAGAACAATTTTATTTCTCCGGTCGGACCATTTCTGTGTTTGGCAATATGGATTTCGGCAATGTTCCTTTCTTGCGGGTCAAGATCCTCCGGCCGATAATTTCTGTCTGCCGATTTTCTGTATATAAACATAACTACGTCAGCATCTTGTTCGATTGATCCTGATTCTCGAAGATGGGCCAATTTTGGAATTGCCGGTTTAGAATTTTCAACCGCGCGGGAGAGCTGTGAAAGCGCTAAAACAGGAATATCCAATTCTCTTGCGACCGCCTTTAATCCGCGGGTTATTTCTGCGACTTCCTGTACGCGGTTGTCACTTGAACGATAGCTGGTCCGCGATTCCAAAAGCTGGAGATAATCAATAACTATCATATCAAGTCCGCGCTCCATTTGAAGCCGACGGGCTTTTGTGCGGATATCCATTATATTAGAGGTGGCGCTGTCGTCAATATATAAAGGGATTTCAGACAAAGTGCCAAGAGCATTTCCGATTCTCGTGAAATCATCAGAGCTGTCTGTAAGTTTTCCGGTTCTCATTTTCCATAAATCAATATTTGCTTCCGTGCAAATCAGGCGGTCAACGAGCTGTTCTTTAGACATTTCCAAACTAAAAAGACCAACCGATTTTCCTGATTTGGCCGCAAGCCGGGCAATATCAAGAGCAAGCGAAGTTTTTCCAACAGACGGGCGGGCTGCCAAAATAACAAGGTCGGATTTTTGCAGTCCGGATAAATAATTATCTAAAGCGGGAAAGCCGGTCGGTATTCCGCGGAGCTTTCCTTTTTCACGGTGAAGCTCATCAATCCGATCAAAAGCGGATTCTAAAACATTTTTTATTGGCACAAATGCCTGTTTTGAATAATTCTGAGAAACATGAAATAATTCTTTTTCCGCTTTATCCAAAACCACCTCAACGTCCTCATCTTCTTTATAAACAAGTTCAGAAATTCCGCTGGCTGCGGTTAATAGTCGGCGGAGTAACGCTTTATTTTGAACAATTTTTGCGTAATGGACAACATGAGAAGATGTTGGCACCACATTTGAGAGTTGCATTAGGTATGCCCTGCCACCGATTGATTCAATTTGTTTTTTATCTTCCAAACGGCTGGTTAAGCTAAGAATATCAATCGGCTCTTGTTTTGTGAAAAGTTCCTGCATTGCTTCAAAAATAAGAGCATGAGTATTTTTATAAAAATCCTGGGGATTTATGGTGTCGGCGACTCTTATAATAGCTTCTTTATCAATTAGAAGAGCACCCAACAGGGACTGTTCGGCTTCTATATTTTGCGGGGGAAGGCGTAGGGAGTCTAATTGGCTATCTTGCATATAGTAATAGTTTAACACATAGTTAGGGGGGGATGGCAAGAGAGGAAGATTAATGACCAATTCCCCAAATCCCAATGACCAATCAAAATAAGAAATGACCAAATCCCAATGACCAATGAAAGAGTTTTTGCTGACGCAAAAACAGATTATTATGATATAATTATAAATATGAAAACAGGTACAAAAAATTATATCCGCGGGGTTGGGATGATGGTTGGCACAATAATTGGAGTTGGTATTTTTGGTGTGCCGTATGTTTTGGCGCAGTCCGGTATTATTGTCGGACTTTTTTATTTTGCCCTTTTAGGAACGATACTTACTTTAAACCACCTGCTTTTCGGTGAAATGCTTTTAAGGGTAAAGGGCAAACATCATCTTGCTGGTTTAGCAGGCCATTTTGGAAACAGAAGTTGGGAATATTTTGCCCTCTTGGTAACGACCTTTAGTTTCTACGGTGCGCTCATCGCTTATATAATTTTAGGCGGAAAATTTTTAGAAATTGTATTGACGCCATTTTTTGGCCAGGGACTTTTTATTTATCAGATGATATTTTTTAGTTTTATGTCGTTTTTTGTTCTTGTCGGCGTACGGCTGGTTGCTTTTTCCGAGCTTTTTATGAGTTTTTTGCTTTTAGCCGTTATGGCTGTAATCGTCGGATTTGGAATTCCGAAAATAAATATTGCAAACTTTTTTACTTTTAATCTGAATCAGGCCTTCTTGCCTTATGGCGTAATTTTGTTTTCTCTGGCGGGCGCGGCGGCAATCCCGGAAATGGTAGAAATAATGCCAAGAGAAAAGAAAAAGCTAAAAAGCGCGATTATTGTCGGTACTTTAATACCACTTTTTTTGACCCTTATCTTTTCTTTAGTGGTTGTTGGTATCACAGGGGCAAATACTGTGCAGGACGCAGTAGAAGGCTTGCGCGCAAGCGTTGGAGATTGGATTGTATATCTGGGCGCAATATTTGGTCTTTTTGCTGTAGCCACCAGTTTTTTGGCAATGGCGCTATATCTCCGCGAGCAATTTTGGTATGACTTAAAAATCAATAAATATATATCTTGGCTTTTGGCTTGCGTTATTCCGCTTTTGATTTTTTTATTTGGCACAAGAAATTTTATACAAGTCGTTGGCTTTACCGGTGCGGTTTTTAGCGGACTTGAAGGGATTTTGATTATTTGGATTTACCGATTAGCGCGGAAAAAAGGAACGCGCGAACCAGAATATAAAATGCGTCTGCCGTTTGCGGTTTTGGCCATAATGATGCTAGTATTTATATTAGGGATAGTATATGAAGTTCTTTCTACGATCTAAAGGAGGAGAGCTGTGGCAAAGAAAATTGAATTTACCGATGATGATTATTTTGAATTTGCAAAAAACAATAATGACGCAATAGGTGCTTTGATGCGGGGCTGAATGTAGAAAATTCTTCAATTAATTCGGATGCGGAGGCTTTTTATAATTTTTTTAAAAAATATAAAACCGCAAAAGAAAAAAGAATTGCTCTGCTTGTAATTTTTCAGATAGGCCGGTCAATAGATGGGTATATAGAAGAAGAGGATGGAGATGATGAAGAATCCGGCGGAAGCGGTGGAATGATAAACTAATATCCTGTGTGAACCACGGGATTTTTTTAATAGAAATTTTTTAAAAAAGTAATCCCTACTAAATTGGTAGGGATTACTAGGGAGATTGAAAATTATTTTTTGTGGGTATGGCGGGTATTATGCTTTTGCGACATTTTTCAAAAGGCAGGCAACAGTTATGGGACCGACTCCGCCAGGAGTGGGCGTGAGATATGATGCTTTTTTCGCTAGTGATATAGGATCAGCATCACCATAAACATTTTTGCCTTTTTTGATGGCGCCTATATCAATCACGATAGCGCCTTTTTTTATCATTTCGGATTTTAAATAATGTTTTTTTCCGATTGCCGTTATAACGATATCGCCGGAAAGAAGACAGACGTCTGTTGCGTTTTCACTGCAAAAATGAAATTCTTTTGCCCTATTTTTAAAGTAGGCGATATAGGGGATAGGAAAAATTTCGCTTTTAGTAAGAAGATTGAAGCTTTTTGTTTTTATATCCACGTTTAGTTCTTTCAAAATTTCTAGAACTGCGCAAAGAACCGGTGGAAGAAAATCAAATTTATTTTTTTGAAAAGCAATCAAATTTTCCGGATGATATCCATCTGCGTCTTTTGTTGGAAGAATCGTGTGTATAATTTTGTTCGTATCAAACTTTTCAGGCAAAGGAAGCTGAACAATAATGCCGGTAATATTTTTTTTAGCGTTTAACTCATTTATTTTTTTTATAATTTCTTGTTCGGATACGGTTTCTTCAAAAAGATGTTTTTCAAAATATATTCCAACTCGTTTGGCGGCCGCTTCCTTTAACCGGACATATAGATGGCTTTCTGGGTTATCTCCAATTAAAATAACAGCCAATCCGGCCACAGCACCCTTCCCCCCCTTATGTAAGGGGGGGTTAGGGGGGGTTATCTTCGTTTTTATTTCTTCCTCAATTCTTTCTGCGATTTTTTTGCCGTCAATTAGTTTCATAGGGGATGGGGTTTAGGGGAAAGGGTTTAGGGGAAAGGGTTTAGGGGATAGGGTATAGGGTATGGGGTTTAGGGTATAGGGTATGGGGTTTAGGGTATAGGGTATGGGGTATAGGGTTTAGGGTATTTAAAACTTGATACTTCATTATAATATAACAAACTTACTGAAAAATCAATAAAATGTGCGAGATTGGATTTTGCACATTTGGCTAAAGTTAGCGTAAATTCTGTGAAATCTGTGTCTTTTCTGTGTTAAGGGCTTGACAAAAGCATCAAAATGTGCTAATATAGTTTCATTATGGGTTGCGCGTCGACGTTGCATGTAACGTCACTGATCGGTTCGCCGGGAATGCAACCCGCCACGAGTAATCTTCCTCTGCCTTTGGGCGGAGGAGGTTCTCGCTAGAAGCGAGGAGAACGACAGGGTTATCAGTCACTGTCTGCCGTCCTCCTTGGCTCTCGGCGCCTTCCTAATTGGTCGGTGCCGTAGCTTACAGCGCCTTCCTTATTGGTCGGCGCTGTTTTTTATATAAAAAATCGGCTCGCGTAAGAGCCGAAATATAGTTAGTAAACTTCAATTTTTCCTCTAAAGATTATGTCTGAATTTTCAACCATTATGAGGCCGTCTTTATCTACAAGTAAGTATTTTATGGAAGGCGAGCTTGTATCTAAAAATAGTTTACCTCCTTGAAATTGCCAGCTAACTACTTGCGCGCCCAAGATTTTCAATCGTCCCTCACCATCTCTAAAATAAAATCGAAACCTCATTCCGACAAGCAGAGAGAGGGTTAATGCTTGAAAAATATGTTGTTGAATGAGCTTTACAATTTTCGCGATCGTCCGATCTTCTTCTTTTAACATCCTTTTATTTTGGTCAGACATCAATCCTCCCTTCCTCGCTAATAGTAGGCGTTTTTTATTTTTTTGTCAAGCTGGGAATAAGTTTACGGTTCACGTGTTGTGAGTCGTAAACTTAAACGCTAAATGCTAATTGCCCGCCTTGACCCGGCGAGGCAGGCTAAACGCTCCAGTCGGGATAAATTGGATATTTTTCAGCTAATTCTTTTACAGCTTTTCGCGCATTTTCTAAAATATTTTCATTTTTCGGATTTTTTAAAACACCTGCCATTATTCTGCCGACAACCGCCATATCTTCTTCAATTAATCCGCGTGTAGTTAAGGCCGGCGTGCCAATGCGGAGGCCTGATGGATCAAACGGCGAGCGGGTTTCGTTTGGTACGGTGTTCCTGTTTGTATAAATCCCGACAGAGTCCAAAACCGTTTCAGCTTCTTTTCCGCTAATGCCAAGATTTGTTAAATCCAAAAGCAATAAATGATTGTCAGTTCCGCCGGAGACCATTTCAACACCCTCTTCTTTAAATGTCTTTGCCAGTTGTTTTGCATTTGCAATTATTTGTCTGCCATATTCGGCAAATTCCGGTTTTAACGCTTCGCCAAAGGCAACAGCTTTTGCGGCAATAATATGCTCCAATGGTCCGCCCTGAAGTCCGGGGAAAACTGCGCTGTCAATTTTTTGTGCCATATTTTTTCTTTTGCCCTGCGAAGCTTTATACGAAGTTGGGTTATCATCTGGATGCAATCGGTCTTCTTTCTTACATAAAATCATTGCGCCTCTCGGTCCGCGCAAGGTTTTGTGAGTGGTTGTGGTGACTACATCTGCGTATGGAATTGGGTCTGGATGAACTTTTGCCGCAACAAGCCCGGCAATATGCGCCATATCTACCATAAAATACGCGCCAACTTCTTTTGCAATTTCAAAAAATTTTTCAAAATCAATCAAGCGTGGATAAGCGGTTGCTCCGGCCAAAATAACACGTGGTTTTTCGCGCAAAGCAATTTCGCGCACTTCGTCCATATCAATCATATGATTATCTTCGCGCACGCCATAAGGAATGATTTTATAGAGCTTCCCGGAAAAATTTACCGGCGAGCCGTGTGTAAGATGTCCGCCATGCGCCAAAGACATTGCCATTAACTTATCCCCAGGTTCCATCATGGCAAAATAAGCTGCCATATTTGCCGGTGAACCAGCGTGGGGTTGAACATTTGCATGTTCCGCGCCAAAAAGTTTGCAAGCTCGCTCGCGCGCCAGATTTTCTATAACATCAATAAACTCGTTTCCGCCATAATATCGCTTGCCCGGATAACCTTCGGAATATTTATTTGTAAGTGGCGTGCCCATTGCTTCCAAGACAGCTTCTGAAACAATATTTTCTGAAGCAATCATCTCTAGTCCGTTTTGCTGGCGCCGGACCTCATTATTTATTTGTTCCGCAATCTGCGGGTCTTGCCCAGATAAATTTTTCATACCCTGTACAGTTACCGCTGGCGCAAAACATCTCAAAATATTTTTATGCCAGCCAATAACGAAAATTTTATTTGTATATTTAACTTTTACTATATATTGCCGCGCTATTTTGCAATACATAATTTAATTTTTGGTTTTATTTTATATTATGCTCAGTATTTATTTTTTTCGTTCTAGGCAATATCCAGCGGTAGTTGTACGGGGCATAATTTTTTTGTGTTAATTATTTTTTATATTATCATTTTTATATTAAAAAAGCCAGCATTTGCCGGCTTTTTTAATGTGCCTTTTGGTTGAATTGCCTATTGCTGTCAAATAAAAAATCCCGCGCGCGGTGGGATTTAGTTTTTGCCTTGTTTTAGGCTGCTAAATTGGACAATTCCGCATTGCTCGTCTTCGTATGATGCAAAATTTACGGAATTTACCATACTATCCACATTAATCATTACTTCTGTATCAGGCGTTGGCAATCCAATTGTGAGCTCTACTTTTGAGCCAATTTCTTTGATATGCATTCCTGGATTTTCTGATTGGGGATTGTTAAAAGAGAAAGTAAGTAGGAATGGCTTTGTGCTTTTTCCTGTCGGGCTTTGCTCCATTGCACCGGTTTTCATAAAAACAGAGACGGGAAGCAGATTGCGTATGATGAGTTTTTCCAATATCTCCTCCTTTTTATATACTTTTTACCATATAGGTTCCTTTTAGTCCATAGCCGAGCTTGCGGTAGTAGGCGCGGACGCCAATTCCGGAAATAACTGCCATTTTTTTATATCCGTTTTTGCGCGCAATTTTTTCCGCTTCTTTCATTAGGGTTTTTCCAAAACCCAAATGTTGCGACGCGCCCTTGAGCCGTTTTTCCACAGGAACCAAGTGTCCGTAAGTATGAAGCTCGCGGATTAGCCCCGCGCCTTTTATTTCTGGTAAAATGGTCAAGGTTGAGCCTTGACCATAAGGCAGGCGAAGGCGGGCAAACGCAAAAATAGTTTCGCGCTTTGGGTCTTCTATTGAAATAAAATACTCATCACCACCAAGTGTTTTGTATTTTTCTGCAAAGGTTTTTAAATTTGAAATTTGAAATTTGAAATTTGAAATTTTTTTATGTCCTATTTCCCGGCATCTAATGCATTTGCATTTCAATCCGCGCGTTTCCATTTTTTGTTTGATTAATTCGCGCAAATTAGTGACAATATTGCCGGCGGCAATATCATCGCCCGGGATATCGCGGATAATTCTTGATATGCGGACATAGCGCGGAACAGCAAGCTTCATTTTTATAATTAAATCAATCAGCACTTTCGTTGATATTGGCTTGTATTTTCCTTTTTTCCACCATGAGTAAAGCGCGGTTTTGGGGATTATAGAACACGGATAAATTTTTATCATATCCGGTCGGTAGGCGGGATTTTTGAATATTTCTTCAAAATTTTCTAGATCTTTTTTGGGAGATACGCCCGGAAGCGCGGGTATCAGATGATAATCAACCTTAAATCCCGCGTTTTTTAAAAGCGCGGTTGCTCTGGCGGTTTCGGCGGCGTTATGTCCGCGCCTTATAAGTTTTAGGATTTTATCATCAATCGTCTGTACGCCCATTTCAATACGAGTACAGCCAAGGCGTCGCAAATGCACCATTTCTTCCGGCGTGACAGAGTCCGGACGGAGCTCTAATGTCAAACCGATAATTCTGTTTTCCGCACTTTCGTTTATTTTTTGCGCGTCCTCTAATTTTTTTGACGCGCGGTTATTTGCCGCGTCAAAACATCTTTTTATAAACCACTCGCGGTAATTTTTTGGATAGGCGCTCCAGGTCCCGCCTTTTACAATTAATTCTATTTTGTCGGTATTGTGGCCGTTTATCTGTAACATTTCTATGCGCTTTGCAACTTGTTTATATGGGTCAAACTTTAGCGCCAGCCCGCGTGCGGCCGCTGGTTCTTTTGGTAAGTATGATTTTGGCATCCGTGCGTCCGAGGGACAATAGATACATTTACCGGGGCAAGGATATGGTTTTGTGAGGACCGTAATAACAGCGACGCCGGAAAGGGTCCGTATTTCGCGGGTTTTCAAAATTTTTTCCAAAGTTTCGTTTTGTTTTATTTTTTTCTTTACGACTAAATTCCGGTAAGCGCGAAAAAGCTCCATATTGGGAGGAAGCGGTTTTTTCGCGCGGGAAGAAACCGAGCGCTTTATTTCATTTAACCCGGTTTTATCCGCTACTTTTTTGGATATTAATTGTAGAATAATCTTCTCTGCGGTTGTCATATTGCCTAAATATAACATAAAAATTTATAAAAATCAATATAACGGCCCATTTCTGGCAAAAAATATGAAAAAAAACCGCGCTTGGCGGTTTTATGGAAATAATCTTGCAATAAAGTGGTGGATTTTTGCCGGAAACAGATTTGAAGGGTTGAGCCCCGATTTACCCAAAGAATCGATTAGCATATGGGTAAAATATGAAGCATATATAAGAATAGCTAGATCTTTAGGCCCAGATAGAAAAAGAATCAAAGAAGCGATAAGGAGTCCTATTGCAAATTGCCATGTGTGACAAATGTGGACAATATGTTTCGGCAGGTTTAAAGAAATTTTGTCTCCGCTTAATTTCTTCAAAACTTTTTCAATAATTCTACGATGATCCAAATCAATTAACATCCCAAAAGCCACTATCAATAAAGAACCGGCAAAATATCTTTTTTTCCATCCATGCTTTTTTGCGTAGTAAAGAGCGTATGTTGTGGTGAATAAAAGATGCAGGGGGATATCAATCCAGAGCGGTGTTTTCATTTTCACCTCTGTTTTAGAAATAACATAAAAGCCGATAAAGGTCAAGCCCTCTTGATTTTTTAATTTTTTTTGGTATGATTATAATAATATGGAAAAAGAAACCGCTTTAAAAATTATAGAAAAAAATAGAGAAAGCTATAACAATATAGCCAAGGAATTTGATGCGTCGCGTCAATATTCTTGGTTGGAGTTTGATTTATGTGCGCCATACATAAAAAAAGAAAGTAATATTTTGGATATTGGCTGTGGAAACGGAAGGCTGTATGAGCACTTGATTACCAATTATAAATTGCTGATTACAAAATATACCGGCGTTGACCAATCTGAAGAGTTGATAAAAATAGCGCAGAAAAATTATCCAGACACTAATTTCAAAACCATAAAAGATGTCCGCAGGCTTCAATTTGAAGATGGAGAATTTGATTTTATAGCCGGAATAGCTTTTTTGCACCATATTCCGGACGGAGAAATGAGGCTTGAGGTTTTAAAAGAAGTATATCGCGTTCTTGCGCCAGGTGGAACCTTGTTTTTAATAAATTGGAATTTATGGCAATGGCGTCTGATAAAAAAATACAAACTCCATTTGCGCGATTTTTTTTATCAGCACAATGATTTGGATGCAGGAGATTTTTGGATAAATTTTCAAGGCACTCCGCGATATTATCATCATTTTACAAAAAGCGGATTAGTCCGTCTCTGCAAAAAAGCGGGTTTCAAGCTTTTGTCTTGTAAAAAGGGAAAAAATATGATATTAGTATTAAGTAAGTAGTTCTTTCTAGAAAAGGAGAAAACAATGCCAAGAGATTACAGACAGGAAATGTATTTTATTTTTAATAGGTTGATACATACGTTGTTTGATATTGAAACGGCTAATCTCTTTATGGCAACGCTCATAAATGCGAGGCGTCCGTTTCCGGAAATATGCGCTGAAATATTAAAGAGAGTAAAAACAATGACAGCGGAACTGGTTAATAAAGTCTCAGAAATAAACGATCATAATCTGTCGTCCTGGCTATTGTATAGTTCTTTGGAAGGCGAGATTGGTGGCGATGATCGCGCCCGGTTTGGCAAAGAGCAAAAAGATAAACTTATAGAGCTGATATTGAACAGCGGAACTGACGCTCAGAAATATAGGTCAGCGCAGTTTTTGCTCACACATGCAAGAGCCCTTGATTATGAAGAGCAGGATAAGCTTTTTGAAACAGCCGGAAAATTATTCAGCATTTTCATACCTTTGCCCGCGCAAGTGATGGAGTTAACAATCGCCCTGGAAAAATGGGTAGGATTACACCCTGTATTGCGGGAACAGCTGGAAAGAATAATGTTAGCGCATAAAGCCAGAATATTGGGCTATAAGTCTGGTGGTGGCGGTACAAACAATCCTTCAATGAAAAATTAGGCTCTGGAAAAGGCAATGAAAATGGACGCAGTGAAAGTATTGGAAGGATTGTACGATTTTTTTGCAGAAGCATGCAGGAATGAACCTGAAATCAAGAAAAATATTTTAGAGAAAGTCGTGTATTTTTGGTTTAAAGAGCGTGAGCGTGAACTCCGGCGTGAGGCCATATTAAAGGCAATCAAAATAAGTATTGAGAAGAATATATCGGATAGCGCAAGAATAGAATTTTTGTGCCTGACGATAATTTTATATTTTTCCGTTAACATTCCTTATTTGGTAAAGCGTCTTTTAACGGCAGATAATTTTTTCGTTGTTTATTATGTATTCCTGTCTTTTATAGGCGGAGAGCATCAAGCCAGAGTAGATGGAAAAAAAGCAATAAATTGTCTTAGAGAAGATCAAAAGCATTTAATATCCAAACATCTTTTGGAAATTGGAGACGATAAAGAGATCTTTCAGATGGTAGAGACTTTGTTTTTTTACGCCGAAGTGTTGCCTTATGTATCACAGATAATGTTATATAGGCGGTGGGTTTCACTTTTCAGTTTTTTTGGAGAAGCTAAGGATTTGATGGACTATTATGATAAATTTTTTGCAATTTCTCCTAATTTACGGTTGCATATGAAAAAAAGTATTAAAGAGCTTTTGGATGCAATACATCTTGTAAGCAGAAAAATCGTAGGCGGAATGGAGATAGCCGACTATAGCGAAGATCCGTCGCCCATTCCAAGCGATCGGATAAAAAATTAATCCCGAATATATCGGGATTTTTTAATTAAGATTTTTTAAATAAAGCCAGCGCGATTTTTTGGAGCTTCTTCAAAATCTTCAAAAAAGACAACAATTTCAATGTACATGTGGCAAAAAACAGCCGTAGAGATAATATTAATGTCATTTTGAGCTTTTATCCATCGCTCATATCGGGCAAGAGCGCGGGTAAAACATCTGTCTTTACCAATAATTCCATACTTTATTTTTGATTTTATAGGTGCGTTTTCTATTGCGATTGCTAATTCAAAATTTTTATTCCAGACACCAAAGACATCAACTACTTTAGCATTGTTTGTCGCAAGCCAGCGATCCAGCTGTGATAGGGCGTTTTTTAGTTCCAATTCTCTTGCGATTTCAATTATTTTGATTCTTGGTTTGGGTATTACTTTGCATACGCCTTTTTGTGGGCTATCTTTGTTTTTGTCTTTTTCGCAAGGCATTTTCTTCTCCTCTGGATTTACCTATAAATTATAATGAACAGATAAGGACATACTACTATTAATATTAACCCTTGACAAGGGTTTTGCCTTTTGCTAATATTGTATTAGCACTCTAATCATTCGACTGCTAATACATATAGGGTATGAAAAATAGGCAGCTAAAGATATTAAAAGACTTAATAAAAGAACATATAAAAGTAGGAGTTCCCGTTGGCTCCAATCTTTTGGTTTCTAAAACCGGATTGGATATGAGCCCGGCTACAATGCGGAACGATATGGTGGAAATGGAAGAACGCGGTCTCCTGCGCCAACCGCATACTTCTGCTGGCAGAGTGCCGACAGAAGCCGGTTATCAGTTTTATGTAGATAATTTAATGGAAGTGCATCCTTTGAACAGTAATGCCGCAGAAGCGCTTCGCAAGATAAAGAAGAATTATAAAATGGATAAGCGTGAGATGTATAAAATTTTGGCAAAAGAAATTGCCAGTATTTCCGGTGAAACCGTGATTGTTGCTTTTGGTGCGGACGATATTTATTACACCGGCTTTTCCAATTTATTTGAAAAGCCTGACCTTTTTGGCTTACAGGTGAATATGGGGAATATGATAGATAAAATGAATGATGTGATGCATTCGCAATATCATATGATAAACGACCATAAAGTTCATATTGTTTTGGGAAAAAACAACCCGTTCGGTGGCCAATGTGCTAGTATTTTGGCAAAAATAGACGACCATTTGGTGGTTGTGCTTGGTTTAATGAGGATGGACTATGATGAAAATGCGAGTATTATGGAGTTTATGAAAGAGATGTTGTACGAATAAGGGTCAGAAGCAAGCAAAGATTATTTTTTCACTTCCTGTTCACGGTTTGGATAAATTAGGGCTCGGAATTTAACGGAATTTGCACAACTCGTCCCGATATTAATCGGGACTCAAACAAGTACAAATTCTTATTCCTCGCCTCTAATTTATAGCCAAACCTTGCCACAAGTCGTTCAAAAACAATCTTCACTTGCTTCTGAATTAAATATTCTATGGGGGAGGAGAGGGAAACCCACCGCAAACCCCGACCACCACCCCTTAACGTGTCCCGATTACGGGACAAATAATTATGCCAAAAAAAGAAGAAAAATCGTCCTTCGCTAAAGCTTCGGACGACAAGCAAAATATAAAAGATGAACCGCAAAAAAGAGATGAATTGCAGGAGTGGAAGAATCTTGCCTTGCGGATGAAGGCGGATTATGAAAATAGGGAGCGTGAAATCGCAAAAGAAAAAACCGCTTTGCGCGGATTGGTGGAAGAAAACTTGATTTGCGATTTTTTGCCTGTTTTGGATAACCTTAATTCCGCCCTCGTACAATGTGCAGAATCCAATCTTGCACATAATGGAAGTTGGGTGGAGGGGGTGAATTTGGTGCGCAAGCAGTTTGAAGATTTATTACGTCAGCGCGGAGTAGAAAAAATGGAGTTGCTGGGAACAGAATTTGACCCGTCGCTTGCAGAAGCGGTGGACCGATCCTTCGCTTCGTCCTCCGCTAAAGCTACGGACGGCACGGGCGCGAGCGATGGAAATAAGGTTGTGAAAGTAATTATTGATGGATATAAAAAAGGTGAGCGCATTATTCGCCCAGGAAGAGTAATAGTGGGCGAATAATAAATGACCAATTTCCCAAATCTCAATGACCAATGAAGGAGTCACTTTGCGACAGATCATTTAAAATAAAAAAAGAGCCCCGCGCGTCCTTCGTAGTTTTAACGAAGAACGGAAGGGGCTCGTGGGAGATATATAAGCAGTCTTTTATACTAACTAGTCAACTCTTTTGACTAGTCCGCAGTCACGGCACACAACAAGGTCGTACCACGGTCCGCCGACGGTGTCGGAATATTCGGGACACAGAGTAGGATGCTTACACAACTGTTCAAGCCTCTCAAACTCTGCTCCGATGGTTGGGTCTCTCCTTTTTCGTTTCTTTGCAAGATGTTTGTATTTTGCGCGGATTTGTTGCTGTGTCACGATTTTTCTCCTTGTTGGTGTGATGTGATTAACTAAGAGTATAGCACATTTCGAGGATTTTGTCAAGCCCGCCTAAGTTTTTGAGAAATATCAAAGATTTTGGCGGAAAATTAACAAATAAAAATTAAAATGGAGGGAAAAATATATGAGTAAAATACTAGGAATAGACTTAGGAACAACAAATAGCTGTATGGCTATTGTAGAAGGAGGAAGTCCAAAAGTTTTGGAAAACAAGGAGGGGCAGAGAACTACGCCCTCTATTGTTGCGATCAATAAAAATGGCGAGCGTTTGGTGGGCCAATTGGCAAAACGCCAGGCGGTTACTAATCCGGAAAACACCATTTTTTCCGTTAAACGTCTTATTGGGCGTAGGGCAAATGATTCGGAAGTAAAGCGCGACATCGAACTTATGTCTTATGAAATAGTAAAGGCAGGCGATGGCGTAAAAGTAAAAATGGGAGATAAGGACTATAGTCCGCAAGAAGTAAGCGCGATGATTTTGGCAAAAATGAAGGCAGATGCGGAAGAAAAATTGGGAGAAAAAATAGAAGAAGCCGTTATTACTGTTCCGGCATATTTTGATGATGCCCAACGCCAGGCGACAAAAGACGCGGGCGAAATTGCCGGTTTAAAAGTAAAAAGAATTATCAATGAGCCGACTGCGGCCGCGCTTGCCTATGGTTTTGACAAGAAAAAAGGACAGCAAGCCGTTGTTTATGATTTGGGAGGCGGAACTTTTGATGTCAGCGTTTTGGATATTTCCGCAGATACTGTGGAAGTAAAATCTACGAACGGTGACACTCACTTGGGCGGAGATGATTTTGACCAAGTTATTATTCAATGGATTTTGGATGAATTTAAAAAATCCGAAGGAATTGACCTTGGAAAAGATAAGCTGGCTTTGCAAAGAATCAAGGAAGCGGCGGAAAAAGCAAAGATAGAGTTATCCACAGCAGGGGAGACGGAAATAAACCAGCCGTTTATCACATCCGACCAGGACGGGCCAAAACATTTGGTAATGAAACTTTCCCGCGCAAAATTGGAAGAGCTTGTTGGTGATTTGGTGGAAAGAACTTTGATTCCATGCCAAAAGGCGCTGGACGATGCAGGCTTTAAAAAAACCGATATTGAAGAGATAATCATGGTTGGCGGAATGACCCGTATGCCTTTGGTACAAAAAAAGGTAGAAGAATTTTTTGGCAAAAAGCCGAATGTTAGCGTAAACCCGGACGAAGTTGTAGCTCTTGGCGCGGCTGTCCAGGCAGGAGTTTTGCAAGGTGATGTAAAAGATGTTCTATTATTGGATGTCACTCCACTATCTCTTGGATTGGAAACTTTGGGTGGTGTGATGACTCGTTTAATTGAGCGCAATAGCACGATTCCAACCTCAAAAGAACAGGTTTTTTCTACTGCTGCTGATAATCAATCAAGCGTAGAAATACACGTTTTGCAGGGTGAGCGCGAAATGGCAAATGACAACAAAACACTTGGCAGATTTATGCTTTCAGGTATTCCGCCGGCTCAGCGCGGAGTTCCGCAGGTTTTAGTTAAATTTGACATTGACGCAAATGGTATTTTGAATGTTTCGGCCAAAGATCAGGCAACGGGCAAAGAACAGAAAATCACAATCACCGCGTCAAGCGGATTATCTAAAGATGAAATTGAGAAAATGAAAAAAGATGCCGAGCTTCATGCTGATGAAGACAAAAAGAAAAAAGAACAGATTGATGTTGTAAACCAGGCGGATACAATGATTTATTCTACGGAAAAATTAATTAAAGACGCCGGTGATAAAATGGCTGATGGTGATAAAAAAGAAATGCAGGAGAAGACTGATTTACTAAAAAAAGCAAAAGAAGCAAATGATTTGGAAGATATGAAAAAGAAAATGGAAGATTTGAATCAGATTGCGCAAAAAATCGGCGCAGAGATGTACCAGAATTCAACAAAACAAGAAAACAATAAAACACAAGAACAAGGAGAAGAAGAGAAGAAAGAGGACGCGAAAGATAATGTGCAAGACGCAGAAGTGGAAGAAGTAAAAGAGGAAGGTAAGGAATAACACCTGACACCTAACACCTGGCACCTGACATTTGACAATTGATAGGGCGGGCGCAAGCGCCCGCTCTAACAATCAGTACTAATATCCGTACTGATAAAAAAACCTCTGCGATTTGCAGAGGCGGTTTGTTAGAATGTCGGGCCGCGGGGTGGCCAGAGTTGTTTGCCGGTATTTTCATCAATGATTTTTTCAATGTATGAAAGAGGTAGACAAGGGCCATAAGCTTCTGGCGGAAGGCCGGTTTCCATAGGTGGAAATTTTGTAAGATGCAAGTAATCGAAATCAGAGAGCTCTACACTTGCAACAAGATTCTTTTTCAATAGAATATGATTATCAGTACATACTTCTATTAAATTCACATAAATCGATATGCCCGCGCCACAAGGATGCTGAAAAAAAATATATCTTGTAGCCTCCGCCATACTAAAATCTACTTTAATATGTTTTTTCAGTATAATTTTTGTATGTGGCCGATGTCTTTGCGCTACTTTTTGTTTGTCTTTCATCTCCCACCTCCTTGTTACGCGTGTTCGTGCCAGAGGACTTGATATGTTAACGTGTCTTCAATATAATGAACAAAGTTCTTAGGCAGAGAAAATTTGGTTGGACCTCTTTTGAAAACGAGATAACCTTGGTCTTCTTCCATTATAAATCCAAATGGAAGAAAAATTACTCTGTCAGCGCGACACTCAATATTTCTTGGCAGAAGATAAACCGAAGAACATGGCCTGTTATCAGTATTGATTAGGGTAAGCGATAACATATTAAGCAGATCTTCTTCAACTTTCACGTGATTACTTATATAAATCTTGAGTTTTAGATTCATTTCGTCTCCTTTTTAAAAAGTTCTATTCTATGGGAAAAGATTACTACAAAATTTTAGATTTGTCAAGAAGCGCTTCTCAAGATGAGATAAAGCGCGCTTTTAGGGCACTCGCGCACAAACATCATCCCGATAAGCCGGGTGGAGATGAGGAAAAGTTTAAAGAAATAAACGAAGCGTATCAAGTGCTAAATAATGTAGAGCGCAGAAAGCAATATGACCAATATGGCACGACTTTTGACAACTTCGGCGGATTTAATCAGCAAAATCCTTTTTCCGGGTCTGGCAATTTTGGCGGACAGCGCGTAAATATTAATATGGATGATTTGGGAGATATCTTTGGTGACCTTTTCGGAATGGGCTCTCGTACCCGCACAAAAACCCGTACTCGTGGAGGCGATATAGAAATGAACCTCGGACTAACTTTTAAAGAATCTATTCAAGGCGTAGAAAAGAAAATAGAAATTTATAAAAATACAAAATGCGAAACATGCCAAGGGTCTGGCGCAGAACCGGGCACAAAAATAAAAACTTGCTCAGAATGTAATGGAGAAGGCAAGGTTAGAAGAATTCAGAATACTATGTTTGGTTCTTTTGCGACAAATACAACTTGCCCACGGTGCAGGGGAGAAGGTAGCCAACCTGATGAGCTTTGCAAAAAATGCAAAGGCGCTGGAATTTTGAAAAAAAGCGTAAATTTAAGGATAAATGTTCCCGCCGGTATTTCTGATGGCGAGACTTTGCGCGTTTCGGGCGCCGGAGAAGCGGGAGAAAAAGGCGGAATATCCGGTGATCTGTACCTGAATATTAATGTAGAGCAGGATAAAAGGTTTGAAAGAGATGGAGACAATATTATTACTCGGACGCCGCTTGATTTCAAAATAGCCACTTTGGGTGGGCATATAGATGTGGAAACATTAGATGGAAAGATGAGAGTGAAAATACCTGCAGGCACAGCCTCTAGCCAGTTTTTCCGTTTAAAGGGGTATGGTGTTGCCGGCAAAGGAGATCTATTGGTAGAAGTTTATATTACTGTGCCGAAAAAAATATCAAAAAAGCAGAAAAAAATATTGGAAGATTGGGAATAGGGCAGGGTATTGACTTTTTTGTATTTTTATGATAGTTTTAACACAGAACATTAACAAAGGAGAAAATCATGATGGACAAATACTTCATTTTTGGCTTATTGTTGCAGGCGGTGCTTGCGATTTGTATTGGTTTTCTAGTACTGGGCGTCTATGTATTTTGCAAGCATATTGTAAAAAAGATAAAGTCGCGGAAAATTCGTTATCGTAGTTTTGAAAAAAGGAAATAAAAAATGGAAAACATACTGTATCAGATTTTTTTTGGTTTGATTGTCGGCCTAATTGCTGTAAAGATGCTTTTTATTTTAGCTTTTGATACAGATTGGTTTGGGAGTTTATTGGGGGTATGTGCATATACTTGTTTTATGGCTGTGATTGGATATCAGGGGATTATAGCTTATGGAACGGGAACTTTTATAGCGATGATATCCGCACTAATGTTAGTAAGAAAGAAAATCGAAAATAAGTCGCCAATTCAAAAAAGAGCAAAAGGAGATGTAAAATGCTAAAGGCGGTTGTAATTTTCCTTATCTTTGTTACTATTATTTTTATGCCAATAGCACTCTATGCCCACCGGCTGGAGCGGGAAGAAAGAGAACGCCAAAAAGCAAAGAGAAGGGAATTGGAAAACGTAGAATATATAACCGAAACAGACTATGCCGTTGGTCCAATGAGACCATTAGATGAAAATTTTAAATCATCAGGAGAGAGATAGTTAGTCCTCACGAAATTGTGAGGATTTTTTTATTTCTTTTTTTCCTGATATAATATATTTGTATGCCCCGTATAACTGCTTCCAGTGCGGCTTATCTTATCAGCATAAGATACTTGCCTCTAAAAAGCGGTTGTAAAGGGCGAAACGGATTAAATATAGAACTGATAAGCCGCATGACGCTAAACGCGTCAAAAAAGAACAAAAGATTAGATTTAAGTAGATTTATTTGTACATCTGGCGCCAACGATATTTTTATAGCGTTTAGCGCTGGAAGCAACTATACGGGGTATGAATCTTCCCAACGTTGATTTTTTGAAGCCAGAAAATTTGGATTTTTTAAATGGAGTGAGTCTAACCTCTCCAAGCTGGGACTTGTTTATTTTGTTATTTTTTATTATCGCCGTATTTATATACGGTTTTTCTTTGGGTAGAAATAGAATTGTAGTTATTTTGGTCGCGATTTATATGGCTTTGGCAGTAGTAAATACCGCGCCATTTATTGATGATTGGGTAAAAAAAGCCGAAAGCATAGAGGTTAGCCAGATTTTTGTTTTTAAACTCGGATTTTTTCTACTTACATTTGCTTTGCTTTTCTTTTTGTTTGGCAGAAGCTCACTTTTGCATAGTATTACGGGTCATGAGAGGAGAGGCGCTTGGTGGCAAGTGCCGATTTTTAGCGTTTTGCATATCGGGCTTTTACTTTCTATTGCACTTTCTTTTTTACCGGCTGATTCACTTTTGGTTTTGTCGCCTTTTACGCGCGAGCTGTTTGCAAGCGAAATTGCTCGCTTTGTCTGGATAACCGCGCCAATAGGAGCGATGATAATCCTTCCTGAATAGGAAGGATAAGTTCCCAATTCACCTAATTCACCTAAGGCCTAATAAAATGTCAAATGAATAAATGCCGAATGTCAAAATAATAATTATTTTAAATTTTACCTTTTGGTTTTGGCCTTTTATTAGGTGAATTAGAAATTAGGTGAATTTTGAATTTTTTATGAACTTTTTAAAGCTTATCTTAATAGACGCTATATTTGATGTCCTTTACTTCCCCCTCTGGTGGTATTCTAAGGGGCTGGTTTTGGCAATTCGCTGGGTTGGCAGAAGCATTTTGGAATTAGAGAATCTTTTGGGTGTTAGTATTTGGGCAAAAAATATTTTTACTCCAATGTTTGGGCAGTATGATTTGCAGGGCAGAATCGTCAGTTTTTTTATGCGTTTTTTTCAAATTATTTTCCGTTCGCTTGCATTTCTGTTATTTAGCGCGTTTTATTCCGTTTTATTCGTGATTTATCTTATTTTGCCGGTTATTACTATATATTTTATAGCATTACATTTATCGATCTTATGAACTTATTAAAAGACAAACAGCGTGGGAGAGCCGGAATTTTTACAGGTGATTATTTTTTGTATTGGGGCGGAGCAATGACGGCAAAAGATGTGCCAATAAAAAAAATTAAACGTTTATGGAATAAATTTATTGACGCGGCGCTGATTTTATTTGGGCTTTTTGGGATTCTAAATCTTTTTTATCAAGTTTATCTTTCCGGCGCGCGGGGTTTTTTTCATCGCAGTTTTTGGCTAACTCCAAACATACATTTGCTGATTTTCTTTTTGGCGCTCTTTGGCTTATTGTATTTTGCTTCACGTATCACGCGCGCGGCGCACTTTTTTGAAAATCCTTTAAAAATAAGCGCAGGAGAAAAATTTGAAATCAAAACCGCGCTTCCTGAAGAGCTAAAAAATTATAAGCAAATTGATGTGGCGCGGAGCTTCAGCTTGCATTCCGAGGAAGCGCTGGAAGAAGCGATTATGCTGGCAAAAAAAGAAAAAAGCGCCGTTTTGCCAGAATATTTATTTTTAACATTATTAAATAAGCCGAAAATGAAAATTCTTTTCGGCCGGTTGGGTATCCCGATAAAGTCAATAAAAGACCGGGTTTTGCGTCACCTGTCACATAAAGAAGGTAGGGGTGGTTTAGACGTGTCTGTCTTGCAAATTTTACTTAATACCTATATCACAGCCGCTCTTCATAAAAATAAAAAAGCAAGATCAAACATTCTTTGTTTGGAGGTGGTAAAGGCAAGCGCGATTTTAAAAGAAATTTTATATGATTTAAATATAAATGAAGAAAAACTGGAAAATGTTGTTAAATGGGTGGAAATCCAAGATAAGCTTCGCGCGCGATATGCAGAATTTAAGCAAGCTAGCGTGTTTCGGCCACGTGGAAAAATGAACCGCGCTATGACTGCTGTGCAAACTCCGGTTTTGGACAGATTTAGCGAAGATATAACTTTTTTTGCCAGACGCGGAGCAATTGATTTTTGTATCGGACGGGAAGAAAGTTTTAAAAATATTTTCAGAATTATTGAAAGTAAAAGTAGGGGCGTTGTCCTTGTTGGAGAGCGCGGAGTTGGCAAGTCGGCGATTATAGATGGCGTTGCGGAACTGATGATAAAAGAAGATGTGCCAAAAGATTTTCAAGACAAGCGTTTGATACGGCTTTCGCTTTCAGAAATTTTAGGAGGTGCGACCGGCGAGGAAGCCGGAAAAAAATTGATGGCGGTAATGACTGATGTGGCGAACTCCGGAAATATTGTTTTGGATATTCCGAATTTGGAATATTTTTTAAGCGGAGACGGGATTTCTCTGGCCGCTCTTTTAGCTGAAGAATTAAACAAAGTGCGCGTGCCGGTTTTGGCGTCAACCACGCCCGAAGGGTATAAGCGCGTTGTTGAAGAGACTGCTCTCTCGGGAATTTTTGAGCGCGTGGAAGTACCGGAACCGGATAAAAATCTGGCAATCCAGATTTTGGAAGCCGAATCAGCGCAAATTGAATATCAAACAGGTGTTTATTTTTCTTATGATGCGCTTGCGGCTGCAGTTAATCTTTCGGATAAATACTTGCATGACCGTTATTTGCCTGAAAAAGCCGTTGCAATAATAAAAGAAGCTGGCTTGGCGGTAAAATCTGCGCGCGGTGTAAATTCTTTGGTAAATCAAGAAGATATTGCAAAGATAGTCAGTGAAAAAAGCAAGATTCCAGTTTCTGCTCTTACGGAGGGTGAGAAAGAAAAATTATTAAAGTTGGAAGAAGTTATACATAATCGGATTATTGGACAGGAAGAGGCAGTTGATGCTGTTTCCCGCGCTTTGCGTCGAGCTCGCGCAGGGATGGAATCTGGCAAACGCCCGATTGCAAATTTTTTATTTTTGGGCCCGACCGGTGTTGGAAAAACAGAACTTGCAAAAACAATTGCGGAAGTTTATTTTGGAAACGAGGAAGCAATGGTCCGGCTGGATATGTCTGAATATCAGGAAAAGCAAAGCGTTTACAGGATGATTGGAAAAGAAGGGGAGTCCGGATATTTGACAGAAGCAATCAGAAAAAGCCCTTATGCCCTACTATTATTAGATGAACTGGAAAAAGCTCATCCCGATATTTTAAATTTGTTTTTACAGGTGATGGAAGATGGCCGGTTGACTGACGGAAAAGGGAAAACTATAGATTTTACAAATATTATTTTGGTTGCGACTTCAAACGCGGGTAGTGATTTTATCGCTCGGGAAATAAAAGCCGGAACAAAAGCTCTGCAAATAAAAGAAATGCTTGTTGATGAAAAACTGAGCCAATATTTCCGGCCGGAATTTTTAAACCGTTTTGACGGTGTTGTTGTTTTCCGTCCGCTTCACGAAGACGAGATTGTAAAAATTGCCGGACTGCTTATAATAAAGATTGCTAAAAAAATGGAAACCAAGGGCATAGAGCTTGTTGTAGAAGAAAAGGCCTTAAAAGAGCTGGCAAAGTTGGGGTTTGATCCAAAATTTGGCGCCAGGCCTTTGCGCAGGGTTATTGCCCGCGAAATTGAGGATCGCTTGGCAAATATGCTTTTAGGCGGTAAAGTGAAGAGGAGGGACAAGATTATATTTCATAGCTTGTCCGATATAGAGATAGAACAAGGCAGAAAGATTTAGCGTGGTTTTGCGTTTTTAGTTTCGCGTAGGTTTTGCGATTAAACGTTTTATCGCGAAACCTACGCGAAACAGCAGAGTCGCAAAACAACGCGAAGCGACGACAATCGTTCCTTAACCAAAGGAGGAAGCCGATGAAAGGAAAAATTTCTTGGTTTATACTGGCGTTTGTCGCCATTCTTTTTGTATTTACCGGCTCCAGTTTTTATTGCAACCTGGAAAATCAGTCTATTCAAAAAATCCCGCAAAAAGTAGTAGGTGCGTACAAGAATAAGCCGAATGTTAGGCGAGTTAACGTTAAATTCTCTCCGGGAACGCCACAAAAAGTTAAGGAAAAATTTTTCAAAAAGATGGGTTTGGTACTAATAGAATACGATGTGTTTGGCTATGATATTGCGGAAGCAAGACACCCTCAAAAAGCAACAAGCGACATAAATATTCCAAAGGAATTTGAAAAAATGGCGCTTACCTTGCCGGACAAAGATATTTCTTATGCATATATTGAATCGTATGAAAAAGAAGGTTTGAAAAAAACAAAAGCTTATCCCGGACGGCGCAGGCCCCGCAGAAAAGAACTGATTGTCCCTTGGTATGACCAGAGAAATAAATATTCTATCCAGTTGAATGACGCGCATAATTTTATAAAAGAAAAGCGGATACCTCTTTCGCCAAACGGAGTTGTGGTTGTTGATAGCGGGCCGGAGTTTATGCATGACGACATAAGGCCGGTTTTGAGATATAAGTTGCGCGAGCCATACTTTTGGGTGAGTAATAGAAATCGAATGAAATACTACATGGGTGATCATGGCACGCACGTTTCCTGTCTGGCTGCCGGCCATCGCGATATGCAGGGCGTTGAAGGTGTTGCCGCTCCCAATTCGTATATTCTGCCTCTGATTGTAAATTATAATGATTTTGGGTTTTACTTTGCGTCAGATATTGCCAGAGGGTTGAAGCATTACAGAAAACTGGAACGAAGAGGCGAGATAACATTTCACGCTGTGAATATGAGTTTTATGATGTTTTTTGAATCAAAAGTTGTTTTGTCGGCAATAAAGCGGATGAAGCGGAAGGTATTTGTTGTTGCGGCCGGCAATGAAAAGATGGATATGGATACGAAGCCAAAAATGTATCCTGCCGGATGGAGATTGCCAAATATTATTTCGGTTGCGGCTTATGCAGAAAGCGGAAAGCTGGCCCATTTTTCAAATTATGGAAGAGAAAATGTTGACATTGCCGCCCCGGGCGTTAATGTGCCGAGCTGTGTGATAGGTAATAAGTATGAGAGCTGGGCCGGAACTTCAATGGCCTCGCCCCTTGTTGCCGGAACCGTTTCGCTTTTGTTTTCCATTGACCCGGACGCTTCAGTCAGAAGGATAAAGAACGTTTTATTTTTTAGCGCAATTTCCAGCAGGCATTTGGAAGGTAAAGTAAAAAACGCGAGACAGCTGAATATTAACGCGGCCGTAAGACATTTGTGGTTTTTGCTGAATTGGGAATAGAAGCAAAAAAACAAGAAAACATACGGCGCTTCGTGCCTAAAGAAAAAAATAACTCCGGCTTTCGTCGGAGTTTTATAATTTCTAAAATGGATTGATAATTTTAGCGCAATCATCACATGTGGCCAAATCGCTGCTAAATTCGGATAAGCTATAATTTTTATGTGGGCAATTGGCTTGGATCCGCTTTATTGCCCGGTGGAGTTGTCCTATTTTGCTTCTAACATATGCTGGTTCAAATTTCTCTTCTTCAAGCGTAAACTCGGACGAGTCTGGCGGAATAAGAACGATAAGAGGTCCTCTGTAGTTTTTATATTCTTCATTGAACTCTTCATCATTGAAGAATCTTACAATCCTTTCGTCAACTACGGCGCTCTTTTTTAGATGCATATGGAGTAGCGTTACTGTTTGCCATTGGCTGTAGATTAGATTTTTTCCGCAGACCTTATATACGATAGTTGAGTCTTGCATTTTTTCATAGCTCGCTACAACAAAGGTCGACTTATCTTTTCTTTCAGGCGATTGTTCTTTGAAATTTTCCAGCGGAAAATCTTTCCAAAATTCTTTGGCGTTTTTAATTGCGCAAACTTGTATAAGGAACTTAATTGCAGGAATCGGTCGTGTTTTCATTTTCTCCTCCGTTTATTTTAATTTAGCATAAAATTAGCTTTTTTGTCAACAAATTATGTATAATGACAATATAATAAAATATTAACAAAATAATGACTTTGTATTTATTGATTTTTGGCATTGCAGTTATTTTAAGTTTTTTGCTAACTCTGGCTGTCAGAAAAATAGCTTTGTTTTTCAAAATCCAAGACACTCCGGATGACATGCGCAAAAAACATAAAAAACCGATACCTCTTTTAGGCGGGATAGCGCCATTTTTGGCCTTTTTTGTTATTTCATTAGGTCTATATTTTTTTGATTTATTGCCAAAAGAATTGGGAATAAAGATTGTCTGGCTGTTTTTTGCTTCTCTATTTATTATGATTGGCGGATTTTTGGATGATAGATATTTTTTTTCGCCGAAGTTTCAGATTATTTTTCCGGTTACGGCAATTATGATTGTGCTTTGGGGAGGAATAAGAATTGGCTTCATTACGAATCCGCTGGGAGGAATTGTTTACTTAAGCGGAACGGTTGGCCTTGTTTTGGGTTTTATATGGCTTTTTACAATGAGCTATACAACAAAGATATTGGATGGGCTGGACGGACTGGTTAGCGGGATAATTGTTATGGGCGGATTGGCAATATTTTTATTTTCCACGCTTACAAATTTTAAAGAAACCGGACTTTCTTATTTGGCGCTTATTCTGGTCGGTGTTTTTATCGGATTTTTATTTTTGAATTTTTATCCTGCACGGATTTTTTTGGGAGAAGGCGGAAGTATTTGGGCCGGATTTATATTGGGCGCATTAGCGATTTTAACGGGCGCCAAGATTGCCATAACCCTACTGGTTTTGGCGTTGCCCGTTATTGACCTTGTTGCTGTAATTTTTCGTCGGGCATTTATAGAAAAAAAATCAATTTTTACAGGCGATCGTCTGCATCTTCATTTCATACTTATTGACAAGGGCTGGAGTTCGCGTCAAGTTCTGTTTCTCTATTGGTCTGTTGCGGCAGTTATGGGCATTGTCAGTATTTTTCTTCCAAGCCTTTCAAAGATAATTGTTTTAGTCGCTATTTTATTTGTATATTTTTGGACCGAATTATTTTTCTTTAGGGAAAAATAATTGAGGATTTCACGAATAACGAGTACATCCACTAATTGCACGAATCACGAATAACTACGAATCTATTTGTGATTCGTGTTATTCGTGGCGCGATAGCGCATTAGCATTATCCAAAAGCATAAAAATTTGGTATACTATAAATATAGTAAAATAAAAAATATGGCTAAGTCACAAAATTACTTAGGTGTTGATATCGGCGCAAGCGGGATAAAGCTTGTTGAGATTGCAAATGTTGGAGGCAGAGCGCGCCTCGTCACTTATGGATTTAGCGAGTATAGTGAGATGCAACCCATCAGTCAAATTATAGCGAATACGGCAGAAAAAGCTAAAGAATTAGCATCTCTTTACAAGCAATCCGGCGCGACTGCCAAAATGGCCATTACAGGTTTGCCGATGTCGTCTGTTTTTACCACTCTTCTGACATTGAGCAATATTCCGCCAAAACGGCTGGAAACAGAGATTAAAAATAAAATAAAAAAACTTGCGCCTATTCCGGAAGACGATTTGGTATTGGATTTTAAAAAAGTTGAAATGAAGGATATGCCCCCTGGTGTAATAAAAATTTCCGCTACAGCAGCTTCCAAAAAAATGATATCAAAATATTTGGAGATTTTTAAATTAGCCGGACTTCAGCTTGCCAGTTTAGAGACGGAGAGCTTTGCTCTTATACGTTCTTTGTTGGGAAAAGATATGGGACTCTCCGCAATTGTAGATATCGGCGCCATAAAAACAAATATATTAATAGTAAAAGAAGGGGTGCCAGTTATCCACAGGACTATAAAAATAGGTGGAGCCGAGCTTACGGAAAATTTGGCGGAAAAAATGAAGACAGACCTGATGAAAGCTGAAGAAATAAAAAGAGCCATGAGTATGGAGAAAATGGAATCAGCTCATTCGCTTTTTGACAGTATGGTAAAATCAATCGCAAATGAAGTAAATTATTGCAAAGAGCTTTATAGCGAACAGTATAATCATGCTATTATAGAGAAAATTGTTCTTACCGGAGGAACGGCGATGATTTTGGGAATTGGAAATTCTTTGGAAAGCGCAACAGGGCTTAGGGTTTTTTATGGCGATCCATGGACAAGGATAATCTATCCGGAAGATTTGAGGCCACCTTTGGATGCCATTGGTGCAAGGTTTGCTGTTGCAATCGGTCTGGCCATGCGCGAAATCATATAAATATGCTATAATATAATAAAGGAATTTCTTATAAATATAGTGCCATAGCCAAAATTTGAAGATTGTAGTAGGCAGTATGTTTTAGAGAGGTTTCTAATAAAGGTCGTATTTTGTTAATAAAAAAAGTATTTCTTCTTAAAAAAATCAATTGATTTTAAATAAGGAGGAAATCATACAAAAATGAAAAAAACAAAAGGATTCACACTTATTGAGCTTCTAGTCGTTATTGCGATTATCGGTTTATTGTCAACGTTGGCAGTTGTGGCCCTGAATAACGCAAGGCAAAAATCACGTGACGCAAAACGCGTTTCTGATGTAAAACAATTATCAACGGCGCTAGAGCTTTATTTTTCTGATAATAATAGTTATCCGACAGCTGCCACGGCTATCGTCCTTGGCGCAACAGGTTATAAATGTTTTGATGAGGGTGGTTTTGTAGCGACATGCGATGCAGGCGGAACAACTTATATAAGCATGGTTCCATCAAATCCGACTCCGAACGGCACCGACTATTCATACCTAAGCGCTGATGGAAGCACATACTCCATAGGATTCACCCTAGAAGGTACTACGGGTGGCTTGGAAGTAGGCGTCCATACTGCCACTCCGGGTGGAATGAACTAAAGAAAATTTTAAAAGACGGCCCCAAATTTGTCGCCTAGGCGGAGGGCTGTCTTTTATTTATCCCAAAAATAAGATAGAATATAAGTATAAAAAATTTCAATTTCTAATTCATCTAATTCACCTAATTTCTAATAAAATATCCAATTCATAAATGACCAAAGCCAAAAAAATAATTATTTATTTGACATTTGACCTTTGGAATTTTATTAGGTGAATTAGGACTTAGGTGAATTAGGCCTTTATAAAATATCTTTAGGTAAATTTATAATTTTTGAATTATTATTATGCTATTTATCATCCTTGTTGCCTTCATTGTATTTATTTTTGGCGCTTCCATCGGTAGCTTTATTTCTGCCTCTATTTATAGGATGCGGAAAAAAGAAACGATAATGGGTCGTTCATATTGCCCTAAATGCGGATATAAGCTGGCATTTTTCGATTTATTTCCGCTTTTTTCTTTCATTTTTTTAAGAGGAAAATGCAGGAAGTGTAAAGAGATCATTGACTGGTCTAATTTTATTATAGAGTTTGTTTTAGGAATAATTTTTGTTTTTTCCTTTTTTTACAGGTGGATTTATGCTCCGGATGCTGATGCGTTCAGCTGGGTTATACTCCGTGACTGGACGATGCTGGGAGGGCTGTCCTTCTTATTTATATACGACCTAAAGTATAAGCTTTTGCCGGATAAGATTACCCTTCCTCTAATTGTGATTCTTTTTATTTTAAATGTTTTTATTGGAATAAATATTTTAAATATTTTGTTGGCGATAGGCATAGGGGCAGGATTTTTTCTATTGCAATATCTTATTTCCGGTGGAAAATGGATTGGTGATGGCGATATACGGCTGGGAGCCGTTTTGGGCGCGGGACTGGGTTTTCCGCAGATTATATCCGCTCTGCTTATAGCATATATTTTTGGAGCGGTTTATGGATTAATTTTAATTGTAACGAAAAAAGCAAAAATGAAAAGCGAAGTCGCTTTTGGAACATTTTTAGCAGTTGGGGGAGTTATAGCCCTGTTTTTTGGGAATAAAAT
>JAHINX010000012.1 GCA_018895765.1 Patescibacteria group bacterium | reverse complement strand
CTTTTAAACTCATATTAAATTATTTAATTATTAATAACTAATTTTACCACAAATAAAAAATACTCTGCAAATGCGAGTATTTTTACCAAACAATGAAAAAAATAAATTATTCCATTTCATCCAAAAATCGTTCTGCGTTTTTCGCCGCCATACACCCCTTGCCAGCGGCAGTTATGGCTTGCCAATAATGCCATTCGCTTGCATCGCCGGCCGCAAACACACCGGGAACGCTTGTTTTTGCACTGTCCGGTTCTGTGACAATATATCCCTTATCCATTTTTAACTTTTCTGCAAACATTTTTGTGTTAGGGACTCTGCCAATTGCAATAAATGCGCCTTGCGCCTCAATTTCATTTTCTTTTTTTGTCTTATTATTTACAAGTTTAACTTTTTCTAAACGAGTTTCACCAATAAAATCTTTTACTTCAGTATTTGGGAGCCATTTTATTTTTGGATTCTTTTTGGCTCTATCATACATAATATCCGAGGCCTTAAATTTTTCACTGCGGTTTATAATTGTTACACTTTCCGCAAACTTTGAAAGAAAAAGCGCTTCTTCCATTGCGGCATCTCCGCCCCCCACAACAATTATTTTTTTATTTTTAAACAACGGGCCATCGCAGGTGGCACAGTAAGAAATGCCTTTGCCGGAAAGGCGCTTTTCCGAATCCAATCCAACCATCCGCGCTTCTGTGCCGGTTGCGATTATTATCGCGTTTGCTTCATATTTTTCCGTCTCCGCCCAAACCTTAAAAGGCCTTTTACTAAAATCAACTTTTGTAATATTTTTTGAAATTATTTTTGTTCCAAAATTCTCTGCCTGCTTTCTCATTCTCATGATTAAATCAGGCCCGTCAATCCCTTCAGGAAAACCGGGATAATTTTCTATCACCGTCGTTGTCATCAAAGGTCCGCCCGGAAGCGCGCCCTCAAACAAAACAGGAGCTAAATTAGCTCTTGATGTATAGATGGCCGCCGTAAGACCTGCCGGTCCGGAGCCGATGATTATGACGTTATGAGTCATATTTATTTGATTGCTTTTTCAATTACTTTTAATAGTTTTTTCTTATCCATCGCTCCCATCACCTGTTCTACAATTTTACCTTTTTTAAAAATTAGAAAAGTCGGTATAGACATTACTCCGTATTTTCCGGCCAAACCGTCTTCCTTCTCAATATTAACCTTGAAAACCTTTAGTTCTTTTTTCATTTCTTCCGCAATTTCATCAATAATCGGTGACATCATCTTGCACGGTCCGCACCATTCGGCATAAAAATCAACAAAAACCGGCCTCGTAGCCTCCAAAACTTCACGTTTAAAATTTTTTGTTGTAAGCTCTTTAGACATAAATTCAAATTTTTATAAATTACATTTCTATTTTTACTTTCTCAAACTCCTCTTTATATATAAGCAGTATATCACCCTCGTGAATTTCATGTCCAATTTTTGTTTTCATACCGCATTCATTGGGGCTAACGGACTCTCTCACGTCTTGTTTGCCTGATTGGAGCTGGCTTATTTCTCCTTTTCCAATTTTAACATTCTGGCGCATTAAATCAAATTTTGAATCAGATACCACTTTTCCTTCAAGCACTTTTCCGCCGACAATCTGCTCGTCTTTATCGCGCTTGAATATTGCCAATATCTTTAATTTGCCATAATCAATTCTTTTTATTTCATTTTCTAATTTTTTCTCAAGACGAGCTTTTACCGAATCTAATAAATCATAAATTATTTGATATGCTTCTATTTCTACATTTTTTTCCCGTGCTATTTCTTCCATTTTAGAATCTATGCGGACATTGAATCCATAAATAATTGCTTCTGCTGAAAGCGCGCGGTCAATGTCTGCTTCCGTGATATTCCCCAATCCACTATGAATAACTTTTATACCCACTTTCGAATGTTTGAATTGCTCCAAAGAACCGAGTAAGGCCTCGGCAGAACCCAAAACATCTGTTTTTAGAATAATTTTTAAGATATCTTTTCCTGTATTATCTTCAGATTTATTTTTTTCATACACAATATCAAACGGCCGGCCGGATTCTTGACGTTTTACATCCTTCTCCAGTCCTTTTAAATTTTCTACAGCAAGTAGGACATCGCCCACTTCAGGTGCAAGCTTTAATCCTAAAACACGGACTGGCACCGAGGGCCCCGCTTCATTCAATTTTTCACTTTTCCAATTTTCCATAGAACGCACTCTGCCATACAGGACGTTGCCTATTTTTAAATAATCATTTATTTTCAGCGTTCCGTTTTGAACAAGAACGGTGGAAAGGACACCTTTTAGTTTATCTATATGCGATTCTATAACGCTTGCCACAACATCTCCTTTTGGATCAGCAACAAGGTCTTCTTTTTGCATATCCGCCACAAGTAAAAGCGTTTCCAATAAGTCATCAATGCCCTTGCCCATTTTCGCTGAAACTGGTACGCAAATAGTTTTTCCGCCCCAATCTTCAGGAATTAAATTTAATTCCGCAAGCTCCCGTTTAACCCGCTCCAAATCAGCAGACTCTTTATCTATTTTATTTATAGCAACAACAAAAGGCAATTTGGCTGCGTTTACAATATCTATTACTTCGCGCGTCTGAGGCTGGACACCATCGTCAGCGGCAACGACAACAATCGCAATATCAGCAATTTTTGCGCCACGGGAACGCATTGCTGTAAAAGCCTCATGCCCCGGAGTATCTATAAATGTTATATTCCTGCCATTTTTTTCCACCTCATATGCTCCGATATGCTGCGTGATCCCGCCGGCTTCGCCCCCCATAACGTTTGTACTACGTATTGCATCCAAAATTTTTGTTTTTCCATGATCAACATGCCCCATAACAACTATAACCGGTGGTCTTGGAATAGTGGTTCCGCTTTTTCTAATTGTCTCGCGGATAGTTTCTTCACTTCCCGACTCCAAGTTCGCATCTTCGTCTAAAGGCAAAACCTGCCAACCAAGGTCGTCCCCGATAATCATAGCAGAATCAAAATCAATCTTGTCATTCAAGGATGCCAAAATACCGTTTTTCATCAGTATCTTCATTAAAGTATTAACAGGCGTATCTATCCTATTCGCAAATTCTCTTACAGTAATTATTTTTGGGATTCTTATTTCTTTTCTCTCCTCAGGCGCAATTTCCGGTTTTTCTTCCTCTTCCTCTTTCTTTACATATTCCAGTTCCCATTCGCGGAAAAGAGTGCGCCAATTATTTATAATATGACGAGCCGTTCTGTCGTCCATCTTTATAGCTTTTCTACCAACATCAAAACCCATCTGCGGAAGCATTCCGCGCAGACGATTAGGGTCTATCTTTAATTTTCTAGAGAGTTCTGATATATTCATAATATGAAACGCGATGCGAATGCCTCAAATTGCACTCGAATGCCTCGAATATTTTCTCGAATTAATTCGCGTTCTTCGCGTCATTCGAATGCATTCGCGATTTTCGAGTCGCGATTATATGTTTTCTATTCTACATTATTATAGCATAAAAATCAAGTATGAGTATTAATAACGGATTTTTACTTATAGATAAGCCCTCCGGCCCCACTTCTCACGATATAATTGATGAATTACGCCGCATTACAGGAGTGCGGAAAATTGGCCATGCCGGAACACTGGACCCGTTTGCCTCGGGGCTTTTAATTGTGGCTGTTGGGCGGGAGGCAACGAGGGATATCTCCAAGTTTGTGAAATTAGATAAGACGTATATAGCTAAGTTAAAGTTGGGTGCCACTTCAAACACTTTTGATAGAACTGGCGATATTCAATTACTAATTACGAATTACAAATTACAAATTGAAGACATAAAAAAAGTTTTACAAAAATTTGAAGGCAAACAAAAACAAATTCCACCGATGTTCTCCGCTAAAAAAATAGGTGGCAAAAAATTATATGAACTGGCGCGAAAAGGAGAGATTGTGGAGCGCGAGCCGGTTCTGATAAATATAGAACATATAAAGTTGTTAGAATATAAATGGCCGTATTTAAAAATAGAAACCCGCGTTTCTTCCGGAACATACATCCGCGCTCTCGCGCATGACATTGGGCAAACCCTCGGATGTGGCGCGTATCTAGAAGAATTAGAAAGAACGGAAATCGGAGGATACGAATTAAAACAAGCCATAACTTTAGACAAAATTAATGAGCATAATTGGTATTCTCTTTTATTTCAAATTTAGTTTATTGCTATATTGTTAAATTGTTATATTGCTAAATAATTAAAAATCTCCGACGTCAATCGGAGTTTTTTATGGTCAAGGTTGAGCCTTGACCATTTTATTTATATACATGAATGGATAAGTTTTTCATAATCTCATCCCAAATTTTTACAATGAACATCAGCTTCGTTTTCCACATTACTCATCCTCCTTTTCCAATGAACATACATAGGTATGTTCATGCAAACATACCAAAAATATAGCAGAAATCCGCCAAAAAGTCAAGACCTTGCCAAACTTTAATATTTATGGTATACTATACTCAGTATTTAATTAATATTTTAAAGCAAAAAAAGAGTATTCCACCAAATTGCTGTAATGGATTTATATGATTAATTCGCTAATTTTACCTTTAATCTCACAATCTATCACAAAAAATACAGATTCTAGAGATTCAGAGAATCCTCTTTTCATTTTGCTGTAAAACATGTATGCAAACAGCAATTATCTTGATTTTGGCCGTAGCAGTCTTTGGTACGATTATAGGATTTGCAATCGGCTATTATCTTCGCAAACTCATTGCCAAAGGACAAGTTGGCTCTGCTGAAATAAAAGCAGAAAAAATCCTAACCGAAGCAAAAAATAAGGGACAAGAATACCTCGTTAAAGTAAAAGAAAGGGCACTCAAACTCATTGATGACACTAAGAAGGATGAGTCATTAAGACGCAAAGAAATCCAAAACCTTCAAAAACGCCTGGAAAATCGCGAGGGTGTTTTTGATCAAAAACTTTTGGACTTTCAAGAAAAACAGCAAAAACTTCTGGAAAAGGCAACGCGCCTTGAAGAAGTAAAAAAAGAAATACAAAATCTCCGCGATGAAGAAATGAAAAAGCTCCAACAGATTGCCGGCCTTTCTCCGGAAGGAGCAAAGCACGAGCTTATGGGTTTGGTTTCTAAAGACAGTGAGGAAGAGCTGATGTCGCTTCGCAAAAAATTGGAAAATCAGAATTCCGAAGAGCTTGAAAAAAAGGCGCGGGAAGTGCTTATGCCGGTTATAGAACGGATGGCCGGTTCGGTAGTCGCAGAGTCAACAACTACAAATGTTGATTTGCCGAGCGATGAAATGAAGGGAAGAATTATCGGCAAAGAAGGCAGAAATATCAAAGTTATTGAACAGCTTACCGGAACAGAAATCTTGATTGACGAAACCCCAGAAGTCATTACTATTTCATCTTTTAGTCCAATAAGACGCCAGCTGGCAAAACGCGCATTGGATAAACTTATTGCCGACGGCAGAATCCAGCCAGCGCGTATTGAAGAAACTATCCAGAACGTTAAAAAAGAATTGGCAATAGAAATTACTAAAGCCGGCGAAGACGCTCTCTATAAACTTGGGCTTACCGGTCTTGATCAAAAATTAGTACAAATTATCGGCCGTCTAAAATTCCGCACCAGCTATGGCCAAAATATTCTTTTGCATTCAATAGAAGTCGCAAGTATTGCTACTATGCTTGCCGAAGAACTTGGCGCTGATGTTACGATTGCCAAAAAAGGCGGATTATTGCATGACATCGGCAAGGCGATGGATCAGGATATCCAAGGCGGACATCCGGAAATAGGATATAAAATATTAAAGAAGTTTGGAATCGCCGAAGATGTCGCTTATATCGCCTTAGGACACCACGAAGATCATCCAAAAACATTAGAAGCGGTTATTGTTAAAGTTGCCGATGCAATTTCCGGCGCAAGAATTGGCGCAAGAAAAGATAGCTTTGAACAATATGTAAAGCGTCTTGAAGAGCTTGAAGGAATCGCAAAAGCGTTCCAGGGCGTTGATAAAGCGTACGCGATACAAGCAGGACGAGAAATCCGCGTCTTCGTAAAACCAGATCAGATCGATGATTACTCTGCTCATGAATTAGCAAAAAACATCGCCAATCAAATTGAAACAGATCTAAAATACCCAGGCGAAATAAAAGTAATGGTAATCAGAGAAAAAAGAATTATAGAATACGCGAAATAAGTAGTAAGTAGCATGTAGCGAGCAGTATGGTTTCTTCCATACTACATATACTACCTTATAATCAGTAAACAAGCTTTAACTTTTAATAAAAAATTCTAATTAAATTCACTAATCATGATTAAGATACTAGTCCTCGGGGACATCATGGGAAAAATCGGAAGAAAAGCGCTTGTAAAAAAGTTGCCGGATTTGCGCAACAAATATAAGCCGGACTTGGTAATCGTAAATGGAGAAAATATTGCCCATGGACTTGGTGTAACTATCAAAAGCTTACGCGAAGTTCTTGGCGCAGGTGTTGATTTTTTTACAAGTGGAAATCATATCTGGAATAAAGAAATAGAATTTAAACGCGTGATCGAAGAGCGCGATCTGAAAGATAAAATTATTCGTCCTGCAAATTATAAAAAAGTTTATCGCAAACCAGGAGACGGATATAAAATAATAAAAGCAGGAAAAAGCAATATCTTAGTTATAAATATTTTAGGAAGGGTGTTTATGAAAGACGAATCAGATAAAATAACCCTTCCATTGCCAGCTGCTTTAAAAATTTTAATGGCAAATAAAAAGAAAAAAATTGATGCGATTATTTTAGACTTACACGCAGAAGCAACTTCGGAAAAACGAGCAATGGGCTGGGTATTAAATGGCAAAGCATCTCTTGTATGGGGAACGCATACTCACATTCCAACAGCAGACGCACAAATACTCTCCGAAGGAACAGGATATATAACTGACCTTGGAATGTGCGGAGCGCGTGATTCCGTTATTGGAGACAATAAAGAAGAAGTGATTGCGTCAATGATGAAAAAAAGAATGAAATTAAAACATAACCTACCCGAAAGCGGACCAGCAGTAATCCAGGGTATTTATGTAGAATTAGGTAAAAACTTGCCAAGTTCTAAAATAATGCGTACAATAAAGATACAACAAATATTAGAAGAAGTAATAACTTAGCATCTGGCGTTTAGTATCTAATAAAGATATTAAATACTGGTCCATTATCAAGTCTATGAATAAACAACAGCTGGCTGATGAATTATCAAACCGCGTAGGAGGCGTATCGCGCGGGCAAGCGGAAAAAGTGCTTGAAGAATTTACCCACATTGTAACTGAACGCCTTATTGCGGACGAAGATGTAACCCTTGCTGGATTTGGTGCATTTTCTTCCAGAAAAAGAAAAGGCAGAATTGGCGTAAACCCAAGGAATATAAAAGAACAAATAGAGATACCGAGCGTAAAGGTTGCAAAATTCAAACCCGGTAAAAACTTGAAGGACGCCTTAAAACGAGCGGGCAGAGCTCCGATGCACGAAGCACCGGCAGAAACTCCGGAATCTGCGACAGATGAACCGGCACCGGAGGCGCCGGA
Organism: Patescibacteria group bacterium; assembly: GCA_018895765.1. Lineage (GTDB taxonomy): Bacteria > Patescibacteriota > Patescibacteriia. The sequence continues at coordinate 8,949 of JAHINX010000012.1, read as the reverse complement.
AGAAGAAAATCAAATATAAAAAATATTCTTTAAAAATCTCCGCCAGTTGGCGGAGATTTTTATTTTCCATTTTTTCCTACAAGAATAAAAAATCCGTGCGGATATCCGTACGGATCTAAATTTTTACTTTTTCAATGCCTCAAGCGCTTTAATAGCTGATTCAATCAGCGGTTTTGCAGAAATTGGCGCGCCAACCGCCTTTTTCATCCAAATATCAGGTGTAATATTTCCAAGAGTAAACATCCTCTCAACTTCTTTTGCCAAATCCTTGCCTTTCAGATATTCCTGGATTTGGTGCTGAATCAGAGCGCCAATAAAATAATCCGGAATATAAAGCATACAATCAATAATGTGCGAATAAATCGCAAAAATGGGCTGATCTTTTACACCATAAACAGGCGCAAAATAATCATTCCAAACATTGTTCGCGATTTCTACAACCGCATCCCTCAACTCTTCGGGCGTGGCTTTTGGATTGGCATACATCCATCTCCAAATTCGCATATCCACCAAAGAAACGCCAGCCATCTCAAAGGTTTGCCAAAAAAGTTTCAACATACTAAGATGCTCAGTTCTTTCATCTTCTTTACTCAAACCAAGAACTTCTATATCTTTACCCTGAAAGACAAATGCAAGGGCTTCTGTAAAGGCAGTATTCGGAACACCGTTTAGCAAATTATTATCAATCCTATGCAAAGAAAAATACATCTCAACTCCGTGACCAAACTCATGCATAAAAACATTGAAGGTTGAATAATCGGGGACAAACTTTCCGTCTTCCTGCAAGAATCTTATGCGCAAACGATGAACACCCTCGCGTCTTTCGGCGCCCGTGGCATGGCCCGCGCTTCTGCCCGGATCAATCATAATCTTGCTTCCGGCATCTTTTGCCGTTTTCTCATCAAAACCAAGTTTCATCAAAATATCCGGCAATGATGCTTGAAGCGCCTCAAGTGTTGGATATTTTTCCCGAACCACAGCATCAAGCTCTGCTTTTTCATCTTTTTTCACAAACTGATTAAACCAAAAATCAAATGGTTCCAATGGTCTTCCTAATTGCCCGGAAACAAACTCTCCAACGCTTTTTACCACATCTGAAGATAGAAAATCTGTTAAAATATTTTCAACAACCTGCTCTGGAATTTCGCGGTTTTCATTAAATATCCTGTCGATATGAGTTTTATTTTTACGATAGAACTCATCTGATTCTCTGATAGCTCCGAACAAATCCAGTAAATGCTTGTAGCGCGCGCAAGGTTCGGACTCGCTATCGTCTGTGTACGGATTCCATTCAACTGACGGACAATTGATAACTTTTTTTGGAACTGTCTGTTGCACTACGCGAAGCATAACCTGATAAAGCGCCCTTTGCCCTTCAAGTGAATTTGGCGAAGAGTATAGAGCCTTGATATGATCGCGAAGTCCCCAATGGCAAATCAGTGCCCCTACATCCGGAAACATCTGCGTACCATCTACCACTATTTTATTGGCGAAAAAATTATATTCATTAATATAATTATCCGCTTGCACAAAAACTCTTTCAATCTCTTGATGAGCTTTTGCTGGCACGCGGTCGGAAAAATAATCTGCCAAGCGCGCTTCTGCCCACTGCCTGCGCGACCAATCTTCGCCGTCTTTCATCCGTTCAGCTAAAGTTGTCAGCCGAAAATTTAATAGAACTACAAAAGCAAGCTTTGTCTTAAAAGAGTCGTCGGAAAAATGCGACCGCGGAGAAAACGCAGAGAAAAGAAAGTCAACAGACATTTTTTTGTGACGCAGAACTTGCATTGGCGCTCCGAGAATAAGCGAAAGCTCATGCAAGTGACCATTAATCTGCTCAAAGTTATCCTGAAACCGATTGAAAAGTTCTTCAAGACCTTCTTCGCTGATTACAAAATGGGTTTTGCAAAAATCCATTAATTCTTCTGCCGTACCATCTTCTTTTTGCCACAAAGCGGCAACCTGTTTTACACCAAAGCTAACACGATCTTCAATGTTTTGAAGCAATGAATCCATAACTTTTTTAATCATCAATTTTTGAGACATTTTCTTCCTCCTTTCATTAAAGGACTAGTTCCCATCTTAGGATAAACCGACAACTTTGTCAATTTAACAAAATCCGTCCGGATATCCGAACGGATTTTTAATTAAAAAAACCGCCCATTGGGTCTGGCGGTTCATTTTTGCGATTTATATTCTGCTTCCTCCAAAATAAGTCCGGCTGCATTACGAAAGGCTTCCAAAACTTCGCGCTCAAGCTCACTTCTAAACTGCCCCTTTGCCAATTTTTCTTTTGCATTGTGGTAATGCCCAACCGCGTCCGGGTCTTTTGCGTAAATATCTTTTACCATTTTTAGAGCTGATATCAGCTCAAGGTCCTGCGTTTCCATAATCCAATGGTCGCACCATGCTATATCCTGGTAAAAACGGAATAAATCCGTAATATGCGCGCAAAGCTTCTGCCGTGATTTTTTGTTCATTCGCTCTCCTCCTTGTTGCCTATAGCTTTTTCATTGTTACTTTGCCTGATTTTCTATTTTTAATCTCTATGCTATTTTTTGCCAATGTTTTTTCTGAAATAACAACTCGCTCCGGTATTCCTAATAAATCCGCCACAGCAAATTTTTCCCCTGCTGATGCGTCTTCACGGTCGTCATACAGAACTTCACAAGATTGCTTCGCTTCACTCGCGACGACAGCCAGGGCAGCGGATTTTATTTTTTGGTTTATCTTTTTATCTTTTCCAAAAAGCGCGATCAGATGCATTTTATATGGTGCGATTTCATTTGGCCAAATAATTCCATGGTCATCATGATTCGCCTCAACTATGGTTCCGACAAGTCTGGTAGTGCCAATGCCATAACAGCCCATTAAAACCGGCTTCTCTTTTCCATTTTTATCAATATATTTAAAATTAAAAGCATCACTAAATTTTGTTTTCAATTTAAAAATATTTCCAACCTCAATCGCGCGCTCCGGCTTGCCTAATTTAGTTTTACATTCTGGACATTTTCCAGCACGAACCAATTCGTTATTATAATAAACTTTGCATTTGGAGCAATAATAAATATTATCTTCGCCAGCAGAAGTAATCACCTGAAACTCATCCGAAAATTTTGAAAACGCTCCACCCGTCGCGCGAGTACGGACTGCTTTTAATCCACAACGTTTGAATATATTTAAATATGTTTTTGCTATTTTTTCGTAGTATTTTTCCAAACATCCGAGATCTAAATGAAAACTATATAAATCTTTCATTCCAAACTCGCGACCGCGGAGCACTCCAGCTTTTGCGCGAAGTTCATCTCGATATTTATTTTGTATTTGATAAAGCGCAAAAGGAAAATCCTGATACGAGCCAGTATATGCCTTTGCGAGCGGAGTAATAATTTCTTCTGCCGTTGCTCCCAATGCTATCTCCCCGCCAATTTTTGAATTTAATTTAAACAAAATATCCAGCCCATCCCATCTATCAGTAGCTAACCAATTGTCTTTTGGCTGTAAAGCAGGCATCAAAAGTTCTTGCGCGCCAAGCGCGTTTATTTCTTCACGAATAATATTTTCTACTTTTCTTAAAACTTGCAAACCCAAAGGAAGCCAAGAATAAACTCCAGCCATTTCTTGATGAATAAATCCACCCTGTATTAAATATTTTGCATTGGCCGAATCTGCGTCTTTTGGCGCTTGTCGCAATGCTTTTGGAAAAAGTTTGGAATATAACATATAAATAGAAGTTAGTGTGTAGAGTTTAGTTTAAACTATACAATAATAGTAGCAAAGATTTTGCCGTTTGACAACTTGAAAGCTTTGAGTTTTTTTGTTAAGATAAAACTATTATAAATAAATCTTATTTTATGCCCCGTATAACTGCCTCTGGCAGTGCCACCTCTCAACTTATGTAAAACAAACATATTTGGGGCAATTACTTTTTTGAAGTTTGGCATTTATAAAATAACGGCGGCACTGAAATGCCAAGTGCGTCATCAATTTTAAAAAACATTCAATTTTATTTATTTTTAAAAAACTCAGGTGTTAAAATGCTTGAAAGCACTTGGCACCAGAGGCAAATATACAGGGTATGGATTTGACCCAATATATAAAAGACGTACCAGACTATCCAAAACCAGGCGTTATTTTCAAAGATATAACTCCCCTTCTTGGCGATGGCAATGCTTTCAATCACACCATCAATAGCCTTGCAGAATTATTTGCCGATAGGCAGATTGACATTGTTTTAGGAATTGACGCGCGCGGATTTTTATTAGCCGCGCCTGTTGCCTATAAACTTGGAAAAGGAATTGCTATCGTTAGAAAACCAGGCAAGCTCCCACGAAAATCAATCGGCGAAAGCTATGATCTAGAATATGGAAGCAATACGCTGGAGCTCCACGAAGATGCAATTCTACCCGGACAGAATGTTCTAATTATTGATGATGTTCTGGCAACCGGCGGAACAATGGAAGCAACATGCAAAATGGTAGAAAAATTAGGTGGAAAAATAGCAGGAATAGGATTTTTAATAGAGTTAGATTTTTTACAAGGTCGAAAAAAACTGGAGGAGAAAAATGTCAAAGCGATCATGCACTACTAATAATGGTATGTTGGGAATATTTGGCGGCTCAGGCTTTTACGAGCTTTTGGACAATTTGGAAGAAGTTGAGGTTGGCACTCCATTTGGGCTTCCTTCCGATAAATTTATGGTCGGTGAATTTTGTGGCCGAAAAGTTGCGTTTTTACCGCGCCACGGGCGGGGCCACAAAATCCCGCCTCACAAGGTTCCGTACCAGGCAAATCTCTGGGCCATGAAAGAGCTTGGCGTAACAAAAATTATTTCGCCTTGCGCAGTCGGAAGTTTGCGCCGAGATATCGCGCCGGGAACTTTTGTCATTTGCGATTCTTATTTTGATAGAACGCGCGGAAGAATAGATACTTTTTTTGAAGGACCGGATGTCCGTCATATGACAAGTGTTGACCCCTATTGTGAAAGCTTGCGCCAAACCGCAATTACAGCATGCAAAAAACTGAATGTTCCTGTTGTAGAACGCGGAACGATTGTCGTAATAAACGGTCCGCGGTTTTCAACAATTGCCGAAAGTAAATTTTTTAGCACTTTTGCCGATGTTATCGGAATGACGGCTTATCCGGAAGTTTCACTGGCAAATGAACTCGGCATCAGTATTGCCAATATTTCGCTCGCAACAGACTTCGACGCCTGGTCGCATGATGAAAAAGACATAAAAGAATCGTCGGCGCAAGAAATTATTGCAACCTTCAATAAAAATATAGACAATGTAAAACGCGTTATATTTGAAATTATCAAAAACGCGGACATGAATGAATGTCCGCGCTGTAAGGAGAAAGTAATTCAATCTAAGTTTAATTAAATTTGGATCTCGCTAAATATAAAACCCCTACCTGTAAAAGATAGGGGTTATTTTTATGTTAAGTTAAAGAACTAATACTTACAGCAGAGAACTCCTCCGCCGATTTGCTGAAGCTTCACGACAGTCGTGAGCTCATTTGACGAATCACCGGAACCGCCGCACTTCCATGTTTCCGGAGCGCCAGTATATGGATACTTAATAGCCATACAATCCTCACTAGAAAAATCATTCAAAAGCCCACAAGAATTTATCTGCGGAGGATCACCGAAATTGCCACATCCGAAAACATCATTTGTCCCGCTACCGCCGCAATAGCCAAATCCGTTTGATGGCTGAAGCGTTGCAAAAAAACGCTTGTCTGTGCCATTCCAACAATGTGAACAGTCCTTACCGTATGGCATGTTTTGCGCCACATCTTGGTAGTCCTGACAAATATGCCAGCCGGATTCGCAAAGATAAGCTCCATTTTGTAATCCTGGGTTTGACCATGTGCCAGAGCATCCCGCGATATTCGGAAAGTCGGTTTCTACGACAAATCCTTCACGCGTGCCATCAGCGCATCCATATCCGTAAGTGTAGGTGCCGATGCATTTATCTTGCGCTTCATCGCAATATCCGGGCGAACAGTTGCGCGAACCGCCACCTGTGCAAGTTCCAGAAACGCAATAATCGCCGATCGTGCAATAAAGCCCGTCGTCGCAAGAATTGCCGGAAAGAGCAAAGTGCTGGCACTTCCAAGTTGCGCCGTCGCAAGCATCAGTCGTGCAAGGGTTGTTATCATTGCAATCGGAACCGGTCGTGCATTCCTTATACAGGCATTGATCCTGCAACTCATCACAGGAATATCCTGTTCCGCAGTCGCGCAAAGGACCGGAAATACACGCAGCGTTTGAGCAATAATCATTTACTGTGCACCATTTGCCGTCGTCGCAAGCGCCGGTAAGGTTTTGGTGCTCACACTTCCACGTTACGCTATTACAAGTATCTTGCGTACAGGAATTGCTGTCGTTGCAATCGGTATTATATTGACATTGTCTGCAATCAGGGTCAGCATAGTCCAAAAGCCCATCACAGTCATTGTCCTTGCCATCTGAGCAAGTTCCGGACAAAGACCATGACTCGGCTCCTGGATTAGGATTCTGAGTAAAAGTACACTTATCCTGGGATTCATCACACAGCCCCAGTTTACACTGGTCTACGCTGGTGCAGGATACAGGCGTTCCAGACTGGCATATTCCGCTTTGGCATGATTCGTGCCCGTTGCAATAGTACGCATCGTCACACGCTGTGCCATTTGCTTTTGGGATCTGCTTGCAGACATCCAGCGATTCATCGCAAAACGCCTGATTGCAGGAATCCGCAAAACTTGAACAGTCGCGCGGAGTTCCCTGACAAGATCCATCTTGGCATTTGTCAACGGACGTACACCACTGGCCATCATCGCAAACAGTTCCATTTGACTTATCGGAATTGTAGCATTTCCCGCCGGTGCAAGAATCGGTCGTACAAGTATTTCCATCATCACAATCAGTGGCAATCGTGCATGACTTACATCCCTGAATAGGAGTGAAAGAACATGTCTTCAACGACTCATCGCATTTGTCACCTGTACAAGCATCACTATCATTGCATACGACTTGCGTTCCATATTGACAACTGCCTGACTGACAAGTTTCTGTGCCATTACAGTAAAGCCCATCGGAACAACTTGTCCCGTCAGACTTTGGCGTGTTGACACAAACCTTGCTAGAATTGCAAACATCATAAGTGCATGAGTTGTTATCATCGCACTCCAAATCATTTTTGCATCCCTGGCAGTCCGTATCCAATAGGTCAGTTAGGCCGTCGCAGTCATTGTCCTGGCCATCCAAACACTCGGAAGAGCCCGGAAGACCTTCTTTGCCGGAAACAGGAAGCGCGTCAAATTGGCATTTCTTGCCAGCTTCATCGCATTTGTCCTGCGTGCAAGCATTGCCGTCATCACACAAAATCTTGGTGCCGGAAAGACAAGCGCCGGAAACGCACTTTTCTGCACCATTGCAGTAAAGCCCGTCCGAGCAAAGTGTGTCATCCGGCAGAGCGCTATTTTTGCAAACGCCACCAGAACATTCATCCTTGGTACATTCGTTTCCGTCATCGCATTCTGGATCCAAGACACAAGCGATACAAGAAGAATCGTTGAGATCGGTCTTGCCATCGCAATCATTATCTTTGCCATCATAACAAGTAGACGCTCCCGGAGGACCTTCGACTGTCGGCTGAAGCGGAAGCACACTGCAAGCCAGCTTTGTTGCTGAGCCGTTGCATTGCCAGTATCCGCTCTGTGTACATTCGCCTACGCCTACTTGGCAAATCTTGCCAAGGTCGGGCCAATCCTCGTCCGTCTTTCCGTCGCAGTCGTTGTCCTTTCCGTCGCAAAGCTCATTCTTCGGAAGGACTAGCGTAGGACCGTCGCACTCCAGTTTGCCATTAATGCAAACTGTCGTGCCTTCCTTGCATTCACCAACAGCAGATCCGCAGGCATCTCCGACATCCGAAAGCCGGTTGTCGATTTTGCCGTCGCAGTCATTGTCCTTTCCGTCGCAAAGTTCTTTGGCTCCGGGGTATCTTGCTGCGTCGTTATCATCGCAGTCAACATCCTCTCTGTATCCGTCCTTGTCGTTATCCGGCCAAACCACTTTCGGGCCATCAACGAGATCTCTGCTCTTGCTGTCGGTAACGCCCTGGTCGGGCAGAAGCCCATTATCCAGACCGCTATCAACACAACTGTCGCAGTTTGCCAAATCAGGGTTCGCCATTGTGCAGGCGGACATAGAGACCGCCAACAGGATGATGCCGATTTGATTCTTCATTGTTCGCTTCCTTTCCTTTCTAGAAATAGACGTGAACTGAAAACACGGAACCGCCAACAAAATAATCGTAGACTTCGCATTTGCCGACTTCATTCTTTACTCCGAAAATAAAACGCAGAGAAATATCCGCACGGTTGCCAAACCAATAAGTCAGTCCTGTTCCTAAAAGCCACGTACGGCGTTTGACAGTAAAATCGTCAAACCCGCCCCAAAGCGAATCAAAGGTAAAGGTTGTAAAAAGCGCCTGCCAGATGCGGACATCAAAACCAACGCCCAGAAGAATATCCGATTCTTGCCAAAAAGAATATCCCGCAAGTCCGTTTACACGGAAGCGGTCATTCAAAGCAAAAACCAACTTACCTTCTACACCGGTTAAGAACTCCTTTTCATCGGACATATAAAGCCCCAGCGCAAAAGCGCCCGGACCAATCCACCACCACTTCTTTGGTTCCTCTTTCTTTGGGGAAAGAGGAGGTGTTTTGACCGGCTCTTTCTTTTGTCCAACATCAACCTGTTGGTTGACGTTGACAATAGGGTTTGAAACGGACGTACGGTTTTCTGGAACCTTGACGATTCTTGTTTCCGTCTTAGGTGGCGGAAGTTCCCGCGCATGGCACATTTCATCGCGCCATTCGCCTCCGCGTCTGAAACAGCGGAGTTCGTTAGAAACCCTTAGCTTTACTTGCCGTCGGCGATATTTGGTCCGCCACTTT
>JAHINX010000011.1 GCA_018895765.1 Patescibacteria group bacterium | reverse complement strand
GCTTCAGCCCGCGAAAGATTCAAAGCCGACTAAAGTCGGGTAAATGATATTAATAATTATTTACCGGGCTTCAGCCCGCGAAAGATTCAAAGCCGACTAAAGTCGGGTAAATATAATTATTATTTACCGGGCTTCAGCCCGCTATAATCCGCGAATGGCAACGAACAGAAGAAATGAATAATCACGAATGGAAGCCCTCGCAGAAAGTTAGTGGTACTTAGTTCCGTATTCGCGGTCTTTAGTGTGTTCCCCATCTGCCCCCTATTCTTCCACGATCTCCACGCTCTCTATAATAATAGGTAGGACGGGCTTGGACATTTCGCTGGTTGCGCTCAGCTCGACCAGCGTTTCGGCAATTTTATCCACCGCATCCATCCCGCTGGCAACCTCTCCAAAAATCACATAATTTTTTGGCAAAGGTCTGTCTGCGTGCATTATAAAAAATTGACTTCCGTTTGTGTTCGGTCCGGCATTTGCCATAGCAACCGCGCCGCGCGAGTATTCTCCGGAAAACGGCTCGTCAGCAAATCTGTAGCCCGGCCCGCCGGTTCCGTCGCCTTTTGGGTCGCCACTCTGAATCATAAAATCTTTGATAACTCTGTGAAAAATAACTCCGTCATAAAAATTATTTTTTGCCAGATAAATAAAATTATTTACTGTCAGCGGAGTTTCTTTGGCGTTTAGTTTGATAACGATTTCGCCCTCGGATGTTTTTAATTTTGCCGTGTAGTTTTTTTCCGCGTCAATCGTGAGAGGGGGTGGTGGCAAAGTTTTTTCTTGGCTCGCTTGCGGTGCCGCCGTTTTTTCTGCTTCCGTGATTTGATTTTTATTCCCGCCCCATTTGGCGTAAATTAATCCACCGATTATTAAAAGGCAGGCAAGAGATATAATAATATATTTCAACATATTTTTATGTCAGTTAATTTTTAAATTCTATTATTATCTTAACAGCAGGAAAACAATAAAACAAGAAAAAAAACGAAGACCCCCCCACCTAACCTCCCCCCGAGTACAGAGGGAGGAAGGGGACATTGCAGAAAGTATGTACGGACAGGTCGCGACCTGTCCGTACGAAGACAAAACATCGCAGAAATTTCCCCCCATCTTTTTCTCCTCAGCAATTTAACAATGTAACAATGTTTTCTTATTTATCCACAACCTTTATTTTTTATTTTTTTCCCCCCTTAAAAATAAGCTCAAAAAGCCACTTTCACTCTTGAGAAGAATAAAAAAAGATGGTATAATATATTTAGGAAAGTGGTTGAGGAAATAAATACGCATTTTTTCTGGTTTGGGTTTATCCCTAAACTAGCCTCCTTTTTAAAAAGGAGGAAAAATAAAAATACCACGGCTTCTTTCCGCGGTATTTTTTATTGTGCTGGGCTGTAGCCTGCGAATAACAAACACCGCAGAAAGTTCCCTCCTTTGGAAAAGGAGGGGCAGGGAGGATTTATAAATAGATTATTAAATCCCCCTGAATCCCCCTTTTCCAAAGGGGGAAGAAGACGAAGAGGAAGACATCGCGGAAAGTTCGTGGCGATTCGTTTCTTCCATTCGTGATTATTGGTGGGCTACAGCCAGCAATGGATTTCAGTAAACCCTTATTTTAAAAAAATAAATTAAAGCTCTCTTTCGCATGGGAAGGGGCTAAACGGTCGAGTAATTTAAAAAAAAAGAATTAATTAGCGCGCAGTTATAAAAAAAGTTTTTGTGTGTCAATTGGATACAAAAAGATGTAAATAACCGCGCGCGCAAAACACGATTATGAAAATGAATAAAACATTAGCCATCGTAATGATGCTAAGTTTGCTATCATGGGGATTGGTCTTACCGGCCAGCGCCGCGCAGATGACATCTGTCAGCGACACTTTGTCTGATTCAGATTTAAGTGCAAGCGCGATTCATTCATTGGCTTGGACAGATGGAACGGCTTTAGTAGCACTTGACACAATTACCGTTACTTGGGATGCCGGCTTTACCGGCGTTGCCGGGTTAACATTTGCTGATTTATCTGCTACTGGAATGACTCTTGTTGATGTCGTTGGCAGTTGTACTGCCGCAGATCAGGTTTATCCTTCTGCTGCCAGCGAAACATTGACTCTTACAGTTTGTACAGCCGGTTTAGCCGCAGGCGCGAAAACATTAACTGTTGACGCTCTTACCAACCCAAGTTCACCCGGTTCAAAAAGCATTACAATTGCTAACGGAACCGACACTGGAGTAGCAATGGTAGCCATTATTGATGATGTAAGCGTAACAGCCGCAGTCGGCTCTACTTTTACATTCGCAATTGCTTCTGGTGATGCAGGCACTATGGGCAT